>CAZKMH010000432.1:0-3805 GCA_964553395.1 uncultured Rikenellaceae bacterium
AATTATCGGTTGAAGAGGTGTTTGTTATCCATTAGAATAAAAGTAATAAATAAAATTGAATCAACCACCCCGGCCAGACCATTTATATTCTGCACGTCAGATGATTTCGTTGTCTGGCCACCCCTCCTTCAAAAGGAGGGGAAACTTTTGTCCCCAAAACTCCCTAGAATGACGGCTATGCGGGACACCCCTCCTTTGAAAAAGAGGAGAAAGTTGTGGAATACAATGTTTTAAACTTACTACTGTCTTAATAGAAAATTAACCATCCCCTCTCGACTTTTAGTCGGGTCATCCCTCTTTAAAAATAAAGGAAAGTATTGATATACAATATATGCCTGAGTTACTAAAAATTAGAAATTCGGGCTTAGCAGATACCTTGAATAGAACTTTACAATATAATCGACAGCCTCATCGGCAGTATCAACAATTGTAAAAAGATTGAGATCTTCCGGGGAAATGTTATGCTCCTCTGCAAGCATCTCATCCCTTATCCATTCCATCAATCCTGCCCAGTATTTTTTACCAATAAGAATTATGGGGAATCTCCCTATCTTCCTGGTCTGGATAAGAGTGATAGCTTCGAACAGCTCATCAAATGTGCCAAATACCCCGGGCAATACAATAAATCCCTGCGCATATTTCATAAACATCAACTTTCTGACAAAGAAATGGTCAAAAGTAATGAGCTTATCAGCATCAATATATAAATTGGGTCTCTGTTCAAACGGGAGGTCAATATTTATCCCGACTGATTTCCCGTTTCCGCGTTTCGCTCCTTTATTGGCTGCTTCCATGATACCCGGACCACCGCCGGTTATCACTCCATATCCGTTCTGTGTAAGCTTGAAGGCTATATCTTCAGCCAGTCTGTAGTACTTATCATTATGATGTGTCCTTGCGGATCCGAATACAGATACGCATGGCCCGATACGGGAAAGCTTCTCAAACCCCTCGACCAGTTCGGAAATTATTTTAAAGACTCTCCATGAATCTGTTGTATGGATCTCATGCCAGGTTTTCTCTTCAAACGCATCCTTAATCAGGTCAGCAGGTTTGTCATTTTTGCCCATCGTTCATGTTTTTTAAGGACTTCAAATATAAAAAAATTATCAAGCCTTCAGTTCTGGTATCAGGAATTTTCCGGTATAACTGTCATTGTACTCAGCTAACTTCTCCGGAGTTCCCGAGAATACAACATTGCCACCCTCCTTACCACCCTCCTTACCCAGATCAATTATATAATCCGCCATCTTGATCACATCCATGTTATGTTCAATGATAATCACGGTATTACCTCTGTCAACCAGCTTGTTAAGAACACAAAGCAAAACTCTGACATCTTCAAAATGGAGACCGGTTGTCGGTTCATCCAGGATATATAGAGTTTTCCCGGTATCGCGTCTTGAGAGCTCAGTGGACAGTTTTACACGTTGAGCTTCACCTCCTGATAGTGTTGTGGATTGTTGACCAAGCTTGATATAACCCAATCCCACATCCTGAAGTGTCTTTATCTTATGGTAGATTGAAGGAACATTTGCAAAAAACTCAACAGCCATATTCACCGTCATTTCAAGAACATCGCTTATGGACTGCCCCTTATATTTCACTTCAAGGGTTTCACGGTTATAGCGTTTACCGTTGCATTCTGTACAGTGAACGTATACATCAGGAAGAAAATTCATTTCAATGGTTTTCATACCTGCACCTTCGCACCCTTCACATCTGCCTCCCTTCACATTGAAGGAAAATCTGCCGGCACTGAATCCCCTGATCTTTGCTTCGGTCGTCTGTTCAAACAGTTTCCTGATATCTGTAAAAACACCCGTGTAAGTTGCCGGATTTGATCTCGGCGTTTTTCCTATCGGAGACTGACTTACTTCGATCACCTTGTCAAGATGTTCCAGACCTGTGATCTCCCTGTAGGGTAATGGAACTTTACCGGAATTATGGTACCGCCTTGCAAGTGCAGGATGCAGGGTTTGATTAATGAGTGAGGATTTCCCGCTTCCTGAAACACCTGTTACACAAATCAGTACACCAAGAGGCAATACGACATCTATATTATTAAGATTATGACCTGTGGCTCCTGTCAGCATCAGGAATTTCCCGTTGCCGGTCCTTCTCTCACCCGGAATGCTTAGTTTCTTTCTGTTATTAAGGTAACCCGATGTGAGGGTATCAAATTTCTTAATCTCATCAGGCTTACCCTGCGCTACAACCAGTCCCCCGTGGATCCCGGCACCCGGTCCCATATCAACAATATAATCTGCGGAAAGGATCATCTCCTTGTCATGTTCAACAACGATGACGGAATTGCCGGAATCCCTTAGCTGTTTCAGGGCGCTGATAAGCTTTCTGTTGTCACGCTGGTGCAGGCCAATGCTCGGTTCATCGAGAATATAAAGTACATTGACCAGCCGCGAACCGATCTGTGTTGCAAGCCTTATCCTCTGGCTTTCTCCGCCTGACAGTGTACGAGCCCCTCTGCTCAGGGAAAGGTATTCGAGTCCGACCTCCAGCAGGAAGCCAAGCCGTGCCCTGATCTCCTTAAGTATTTCGGCTGCAATTTGTATTTGTTTCCGGCTCAGTTTATTCTCGACCTGGGCAAGGAATTCAGACAATTCCCTGATATCCATAGAAGAGAGCTCACCGATATTTTTATCCGCAATCCTGAACCAGAGTGACTCTTTCTTCAGCCTCGTCCCATTGCACTCCGGACATATGTCATACTGTACATATTGATCTTTGATCCTGGTACCATTCTTTTTACCATTTATTGCTTCGAGGTTGCCAACAAAATTAACCACGCCCTCAAATGTAAGCATGTAGTTTGAGGTCATGACCAGCGGAGTATTGGATAGTTTAAGAACCTCATCGGAACCGTAGAGAACCTTGTTCAGGGCTTCCCCGGGAATATCCTTTACCGGTGTATCAAGAGTGAATCCGTTTTTTTCGGCAATTGCCTCAATCTGCCAGAATATCCAAACATTTCTGTATTTCCCCAGAGGCTCAATGCCGCCTTTCCTGATGCTCAGTTCCCCGTCGGGGATCAGCTTTTTCTCATCGATGCTGGATATTTCCCCCAGTCCGTTGCAATGCGGGCAAGCCCCCTGGGGAGAGTTGAATGAAAAAGTATGCGGAGCCGGTTCATTATATGATATTCCGGTGACCGGACACATAAGGTGACGGCTGAAATATCTGGGTTCATTAGTCCCGGCATCAAGTACCATCATCACACCATCGCCATGATCGAGTGACATCTGTACCGATTCCCTCAGTCGTTTGTCGGTTATCTCCCCTACCTTGAATTTATCGACAACAAGTTCTATAAAGTGCGTTTTGTAGCGATCGAGCTTCATTCCGGGAATCAGCTCCTTTATTTCGTTATTAATACGTATATTAAGAAATCCTTTCCTCCTTAGCTGTTCAAAAAGCTCCTTATAGTGACCTTTCCTTCCCTTTACAACGGGAGCAAGAACAAAGACCTTCTTCCCGGAAAACCGTTCCTTTACCAGGTCAATTATCTGATCATCTGTATATTTGACCATTTTCTCCCCTGAAGCCCAGGAATAAGCGTCAGCTGCTCTGGCATAAAGCAATCTGAGAAAGTCGTAGATTTCTGTTATCGTCCCTACCGTTGACCGGGGATTTTTGTTTGTGCTCTTCTGTTCGATGGAGATTACAGGACTGAGCCCTGTTATTTTATCGACATCGGGACGTTCCATACCGCCAAGAAACTGTCTTGCGTAGGCGGATAGCGTTTCCATATATCGACGCTGTCCTTCGGCGTAAATAGTGTCAAATG
>CAZKMH010000433.1:0-3783 GCA_964553395.1 uncultured Rikenellaceae bacterium
TAACTTTATAATTTTAACATTCCAGCAATATCAAACATATACCAATTACTGTTTCTTTTGGAAAATACGAATTTTACTATTTTTTGTTGTCCTTTAGATAAATCTTCAAATTTATTTTCATCGTGACATTTCCATTTATAACAATACCGCTGCCTAATCCGGTTCCAAGAGTTATTACAATAAAATTTTTTAAACCTTTGCCTGAACCATACTCATATTCTCCCAATGCAGCAGCATTTGAGTCATTAGTAATAACTATTGGAACTTCAAAATATTCCTTCATCATTGTTACAAAATTCACCGTACCCCAATTTAGGTTTGAAGGTGTCTCGATTGTGCCATGAAAATGATTTGCACTTGGAGCAGCTATTCCAATTCCGACTAAATTATATTCATCATAATCTTTAATTCTGGTTTTAATTTCCCTGGCAACTCTGATTATAAATTTATCGGCACCTTCATTTGGGTTTGTTGGGATTGAACCGCTGAATAAATTTTCACCATTGTCCTTAATAAAACCAAAGACAGTATTAGTCCCGCCAATGTCAACACCAACAGTTAATTTTTGTTTTTCCATTTAAATTATAATTAAATAAATTTACTAAATAGTAGGTTGAACCACCAAATTAAATATATAAATATGAGAATTATTACCCTTCTTCTGGCTTTATCTACCTTTATTCCTGTCGCAAATGCACAGGTTTCACCTGACTATTATCTCCCGAAGGATATATCGTATAATACGTCAATTCCGACACCAAAACAGTTCTTTGGACATGAGATCGGGGAATGGCATCTTACCCATGACAAACTTTATTATTACATGCTTGAGCTTGCAAGAGTGTCGGAAAGAGCTGTTTGGGAGGAATATGGCAGAAGCTACGAAGGACGACCGCTGGGACATCTAATAATCAGCTCACCTGAAAATTTAAAGAATCTTGAACAACTGAGAATTCAGCACCTGCAGCTGTCCGATCCTGAGAATTCATCAAAGTCTGACATAAAAAACATGCCTGTTTTCATAAAGCTGGGATACGGAGTTCACGGCAATGAATCAAGTGCCCAGAACTCATCGGTTCTTGTTGCATATTATCTTACAGCCGGGGCAGGACAAAAAACAGATGAGCTGCTCAGAAATGCTGTCATCCTGATCGATCCGGCCCTCAATCCCGACGGGATGCAACGTCACTCCACATGGGTAAATTTCACAAAAAGCCTGAACAACAATCCCGATCCCAACTCCTGGGAATTCAGCGAAACCTGGCCGGGAGGCAGAACCAATCACTACTGGTTCGATCTTAACAGGGATTATATAATGCTTCAGCACCCTGAATCGATTGGCCGGGTTGCTGCTTTTTACAGGTGGCGGCCCAATATCAACACCGATCACCATGAACAGGGCGCAAATGCCACATTTTTTTACCAGCCGGGGATCCAGAGCAGAAACAATCCATTAACTCCTCCTGATAACCAGGAACTTACAGCAGAAATCGGAAAATACCATGAGAAGTATCTAAATGCGATAGGCAGCCTCTATTTCACCGAAGAAGCCTATGACGACTTTTATGTCGGCAAAGGTTCTGCCTACCCTGATATCCATGGTTCGGTGGGGATCCTCTACGAACAGGCCGGTGTAAAGGGTCACCTTAAGGAGACTCCGGGAATGCTGTTATCATTTCCATTTGCAATCAGAAATCAGCTCACGGTATCATTGTCAACACTTGAAGCCGGAGTGGCGATGAAAGAGAAACTCCTTGAGAGTCACAGGAAGTTTTATAAGGATGCCTTCACACTGGCAGACAAGCACCCTGTAAAGGCATATGTTTTCACAGAACCTGATGACAATAACCGGCTTTCGGAATTTGTCCGCGTCCTGGCAGGACACCAGATCAGGATTCACAAACTTGCTAAGGATATAAACAGGAACGGTGTGCTTTATAAAGCAGAGAACAGTTTTATAGTATCTCTCAGACAGAATGAATACAGATTCATCAGAAGTCTGTTTGACCCCATTAAGGAATTCACTGACAGCACTTTCTATGATGTCTCCACCTGGGTGCTCCCTATGTCGTTCAATATACAGTATGCACCCATCAACTCGTTAAAAGAAATGGATGGACTGACAGGCGCCACTCATGAAGAGTTCCCATCACTTGAAGGTTTAGTTGCCACGGTTGCAGATCCGTATGCATATCTGTTCGAATGGAATGAATACCTGGCTCCCAAAGCTCTCTATGAACTGCAGAATGCAGGAATCATTGCCAGGGTTGCTGCAAAAGAATTTTCCTTCAGCAACAGCAGCTTCAGTCACAAATTCTCATTTGGAACAATAATGATACCTGTCGCAGATCAGCCTGTTTCAAAGGCTGAACTTGGAAAGCTGATTGAAAAAGTCGCACGGGATTGCGCTATAACAGTTTATGGTGTGAGTACAGGATTCACTGAAACGGGAATGGATCTGGGGAGCGGAAACTTCATTGTACTTAACAAGCCTTCCATAGTGATGATTACAGGTGACGGGGCAAGCAGCACGGATGTGGGCGAAATATGGCACATGTTCGACACGAGATTCAGGATACCGGTAACTATGGTTACAGCTGCAAGGTTCGGATCTGTTGATCTTGACCGTTACAATGTCCTCATAGTAGCAGGATCACCGGATATTAATCAAGCCGGTATTGAGAATATCAGGGTATGGAACAGAAAGGGAGGCACGGTGATCGGATATAAAGGCGGAAATAGCTGGTTATCAAGAAATAAGCTGGCTGATATCGAAAATGTTCCCGCCACTCAGTCTGACAGAAAAGAAGGCAAATATGTTAACAGATCTCTTGATAATCAGGCAAGACAGAATCCGGGTTCAATCTTTCAGGTAAAGCTCGATCTTAGTCATCCGCTATGCTATGGATACACTAGAGACTTGTTGCCGGTGTTTAAAACAGGAACAGCTGCAGTGAAGAAAAATCCGGATATCTACAATAACCCGGCAAGCTATTCTTCAGATCCGCTGCTCAGCGGATACTGCACAAAAGATAATATCGAAAGGATAAAAGGCTCAGCGTTTGTTTCAGTCCATGACACCAGGATCATTTCAATTTATGACAACACAAACTTCAGGGCGATCTGGTACGGAACGAATAAGATATTTATGAATGCGGTGTTCTTCGGGCAGATACTTTAACGGTGCAACGGCGCAACGGCACAACGGTGCAACGGTGCAACGGTGCAACGGTGCAACGGCGCAACAGCGCAACGGCGCAATGGTGCAACGGTGAAACAGCGTTAAGGCGTTAAGGGGATAAGGCAAATCAGAAGATCATTTTTCTGACGTGGACTTGTCTGAGAGAGGCGAGATCTTTTTCGAGGAGGTCGCGTTGTTTCTGATCGCCGGTCAGTTCAAGGATGATCAATCCTGCCGGTAAGCCAAAGAAGACTTCATTTACTCCAAGACGGGTTCGTATGTTACAGCCATAGGCTGTGAGTATTTTCTGAACGGCAAGGATCACTTCCTGGTTTCTTTCAACAAGCAGGCCAAGGATCTCGATCAAACCATCGGAATTCTGTATTTCCTGCTTTGGAGATTTGTCTGAGAAAATCATCTCTCTTATAAGAATTCCGCCTATGGATTCAAGATCTTTTTGCAAGCCGGCTGCTTCGGAATGGTCATACTTCAGGTGCAGGATTATATATGCTTCACGACTGCAAACTTCATCTGTCACTTCATGAAATCCGAGCCTGGTTGTGATCACTGAGGAATATTTTGATAATACTTCCTGTGTAAGT
>CAZKMH010000434.1:0-3782 GCA_964553395.1 uncultured Rikenellaceae bacterium
GCCGCAAGCCGCAAGCCGCCCGCCTCCCGCCGCAAGCCGCAAGCCGTATAATTATACTGACTTAAAAATCAGCTTATTTATACTCCATTTTCCTCCACCGTAAATCAACAGGTAGATAAGCAGGATTGTCATTGCAAAATCAGTACGATATGCATGCGCAAAACTCCAGAATCCATCATTTACAACCAAAGGCCACTTTGTTGTAATAAAGGCAGTAATCATTATTATAAGAAGTGGGATTGAAGCAGACCGGGTCAGGAACCCGGCCAATATAAATGTGCCGCAGAGTATTTCAAATGAAGCTGTAAAATAAGCCCAGAATGCCGGATTAGTAAAACCGATTTCTTCGAATCGTCCTGTTCCGACCGACCCGGGGTATAAAAATTTCTGTATCCCCTCGGATAAAAAGATCAGACCAACGATAAGTCTTACCAGCAGTGACCTGCTGTCATCCGGTGAATCCAGGATAAAGCTGATAATTCTGTCCCTTGTTTTCATGATAACTGGTTTAGTTTTTCACTGGTTGTCCACAGGCCTGCGGATGGGGTGCTGATAAAAAATATCTCTTCCCCGTCGGCGAGAGTGTTGAATCCGTTCTTCAGCCGTTCGGGTGGGTATTTGGAAACTGCTTCATTATAGTCAAGGTAATTGTAATTTACTGACTCAATATCATTCCTGGTAAGATGACCCGGTGCATAGGTTATTCTGAATCTTCCCTCGGATGACCCATGTATCAGATGAGCTGTGGCGTGCGTTAAATCCTGCAGATCCTCATTCTCTTTCCAGAGCTTCATTACCGTTCCGGTTCCGGCATATCCATATTTCCGGATGATCTTATCCACTTCATCCTGCTCGCCGAATCTTTTCAAACCGGGAGCTATTATGATAAGTTCACCACCGTCTGCCATTGCCTTTCTGGTACGATATACCGCTTTATTAGCGACCCAGGTGCTGAAAAACTCATCACCCTGCATAAAAGCGACAACCTTTTTCAGCGGAGGCACAATGGTAATGTTCTCCTCCATGGATTGTTCAGCGGCAAGGATATATGTATCGAGATCGTCACCGCAATAAAAACCGGTATGGACAAATTTCCCTTCCTTATTGTATGCCATTACGAGTTGAATATACATATCCGGGAGAGTACCCAGGAATTCATTCTCTGCTTTATTAAAACAGTGTCGCAGCGGGGTCATGAGAGAACCCAGATTATTTTCAATACCGTAACATGCTGCAGCAATGTGTGAAGCACATATTGTCTTTTTTCCTCCCAGCCCGATCAAATAGTTCTTGTTATGACTGGCGAAACCTAAAACTTCATGCGGGACTATGTGTCCGATGTTTATTATTATATCCCATTTGCCTTCCATGACTTGCCGGTTTACGGAAACCGGGATATCCCAGTCAGCTTTTCCTCCGGTAGTCAGGCTGACATATTCTGCAGGTACTATACCAAGCAGCTTTCCATCGGCTTTCCAGTTATGTTTTAATATCCTGCTTTCAGGAATATTACCAAACATCCATCTGTTTTGTTCTTCAGTATGTGGAACATGTTGTCCGAGAGTCGGAATAACAAAAACTTCGGCTTTCTGTACAAAAAAATTGTAAAGTATTTCAGTGATCCGGCCTGCACCACTGTGAGCTCTTGTAATATCAGGAGGCAACAATAATACCCTGCTGGGATCTTTACAGATTCTTTGCAAACCGGCGACAGCACTTTTTAAAACAAGTGATTCTATCTCTTCTTTATTTATCTCGGATTTTCTTTCATAAAACCAGGCCATAACATTTTCGGATTAACTTAATAAGGTGTTTCACGGATTATTTAATATTATCAACAAAACAAACAAGTTGTTTGTTTACAGTTAGTATGAATATTCGGGATATCAGATGGAATACAGGATTGAACGTGATTCACTCGGGGAGGTTAAAGTTCCCGCATCAAAATACTGGGGTGCCCAGACAGAACGTTCCAGAAATAATTTTAGAATAGGACGGGAAGCAAGCATGCCCGCAGAAATCATTAAAGCGTTTGCATATATTAAAAAAGCGGCAGCCCTTGCGAATTATGAACTGGGTGTTCTGACTTCAGAGAAAAAGGAAATGATCGTTGGCGTTTGCGACGAAATAACCGGAGGAAAACTTGATGATCAGTTTCCCCTGGTTATCTGGCAAACCGGGTCCGGAACACATACCAACATGAATATGAATGAAGTGATTGCCAACCGGGGACATGTAAGAAACGGAGGTGCACTGACTGACACAAAGAAGATCCTTCATCCGAACGACGATGTAAACCGGTCACAGTCATCGAACGATACTTTTCCCACTGCCATGCACATTGCCGCTTATGCGATAATCGTGGAGAGAACGCTGCCCGGATTGCATATTCTAAGGGATACACTTGCACTCAAAGCTACTGAGTTTAAGGATATTGTAAAGGTTGGAAGGACCCATTACATGGATGCTGTTCCACTTACTATGGGGCAGGAATTCTCCGGTTATGCTCAGCAGACAGAGAACGGGATACGCTCAATACGGGATGCTTTGAAGATGATCTGCGAACTGGCGCTTGGCGGATCTGCAGTCGGTACAGGACTTAATACTCCACCGGGATATGCAGAACTTGTGGCGGACAAAATTTCAGATCTTACCGGTTTCCCATTTGTTACAGCTCCCAACAAGTTTCAGTCACTGGCATCAAACGATGCTATGGTCGGGCTGAGCTCTGCATTGAAACAAACTGCGGTCTCCCTTATGAAAATCGCGAACGACATCAGCATACTTGGCTCAGGTCCCCGAAGCGGTATAGGTGAGATCATTCTACCCGCAAATGAACCTGGTTCTTCGATCATGCCCGGTAAAATAAATCCCACTCAGGCGGAAGCTCTTCTGATGGTGTGCACTCAGATAATCGGCAATGATGTAACGGTTGCTGTGGGCAGCTCTCAGGGGCATTTTGAATTGAATACATTCAGACCTGTTGTTGCATATAACGTTCTGGAAAGTGCAAGGCTTCTGGGAGATGCCTGTGCTTCATTCAGTGATAATTGTGTTGCGGGTATTATACCGGCCACCGATGTAATAAAAATGCATCTCAATAACTCACTGATGCTTATCACAGCATTAACACCACACATCGGGTATGAAAACTGTGCCAGAATTGCCAGTAAAGCTTACCTGGAAAATATAACTTTGCGTGAAGCAGCCCTGGATCTGGAAATGGTTACCGGTGAACAATATGACAAGTGGGTGGTTCCCGAAAAGATGACCGGACTTTAATGTGAAGGGTGGCGTCGTTATTTCAATGAATAAATAAAATCAATTTTCAGGTATTCCGGCTTTTTGGGCACAGAAGTATGTTAGTCCGTTTATTTCATTAATATCATTAACATTCAATCCTGCTTCTTCAAGTTGTAGTACAACGTTTCTTTTTGTCAGGAATCTGGAAGTTTTGAAATCAATTATGTTGTACACCATATTAAGTACACGGTTCTCTGATATAACACCGAGTTTAACCGGATTGAACCGGTCAGAATAATGTGGTTTCGGAGAAACCGGAAGAAATCCATTTTGACTATTATTGTCATGAAAACATCCGATGAAATAACTTTTAGCAGGCAGAAGACGGTAAACTGAATGTAAAAAATGTCTGATCTGCTTTAACTGATTGAGTTGTTTCAGATTCACCAGGATCCCCACATCCTTCATATCATCTTCGTCGTAGTAATAGTGGTGTAAAGATGAGAGCACAACCAGATTCGGGTAAACCGGAAGGTCTA
>CAZKMH010000435.1:0-1022 GCA_964553395.1 uncultured Rikenellaceae bacterium
CGTGAACTACCAGGCAGAGAAGGGCAAGGGGGGATGAGTACGTGTCTTTATTGCATACTTTTATATTTTGAAAATACTTCCTATCTTTATCCCAGCAAATCAAACACTGCTTTGACCCGAATTAATTATATCGCACTGCTCATGCCTATGGACATGCAAGGGTAAGGAAGTGGTAATAAGTTAAATTATACCATCTGAATTACTGACCCTCAGTAATTGCTATGCTGAGCGAACAACCCGGCAGTATGAATGGTTTTACTATAAGTATTGATTAAAACGTATTAAACAAATGAAATATACCCTTGAGGATATAGTAAAGGAAAAAATCCTTGTCCTGGACGGTGCAATGGGCACCATGATACAGAAACATAAGCTCACGGAGGAAGGATTCCGGGGAACAAAATTTAAGGATCACCCGAAACCCCAGAAGGGGAATAATGATCTTTTAAGTATCACTAATCCTGAGATAATCAGGAATATACATAAAGAATTTCTTGAAGCGGGTGCTGATATAATTACAACAAACACTTTTAATTCCAACAGTGTCTCAATGGCCGATTACGGTATGCAGGATCAGGTTTATAATCTGAACTTCGAAGCAGCAAAACTGGCCAGAGAGGCAATAATAAGATTTGAAAACTCCGGTGAGCCGCAGGAACATTTCGTTGCCGGCACACTCGGACCAACCAATAAGACAGCCTCAATGTCGTCGGATGTCAGTGACCCGGGTGCCCGGTTTGTTACATTTGATGGCCTGGTTGAAGCATATTCCGAACAGGCAAGAGGCCTCATTGACGGGGGAGTTCATATTCTTATTGTTGAAACGATATTTGATGTCCTCAACTGCAAGGCCGCCCTTTATGCGATCGATTCCGTTTTTGAAGAAAAGGGGATCAGACTGCCTGTTATGGTGTCCGGTACAATAACTGATGCCAGCGGAAGAACGCTGACCGGCCAGACTCTTGAGGCTTTCCTTGTGTCAGTTTCTCATTTCCCGCTCTTCAGCGTCGGGTTGAACTGCG
>CAZKMH010000435.1:1032-3781 GCA_964553395.1 uncultured Rikenellaceae bacterium
AAGGAGAGCCGCCTGCAGCTCCGTCAGTCGATAGTTCCCGCTCTGCAGCGTCGGACTCAACTGTGCACTCGGAGCGGAACAGCTCCGGCCTTTTGTTCAGGAACTGTCAGCTAAATCACGATTCAACGTCTCAGTTCATCCTAATGCGGGACTTCCCGATCAGTTCGGCGAATATAACCAGTCTGCAGAATTCATGGCTTCGGTAGTTGAGGATTTTATGAAAGAAGGATGGGTAAACATAACCGGAGGTTGCTGCGGAACTACTCCTTTGCATATCAGGAAGATAGCAGAAGTATCGAAAAAGTATAAGCCGAGGCCGATTCCGGAGATTAAAAAATATACAAAGCTCAGCGGCCTGGAGGTGCTTACTTTAACACCTGAAACAAACTTTGTGAACATCGGCGAACGAACGAATGTTTCGGGTTCAATAAAATTTGCCAGACTGATAAGAGAGGAAAAATACGGGGAGGCACTTACAATTGCAAGGAATCAGGTGGATGGCGGAGCACAGGTCATTGACATCTGTATGGACGAAGCCTTGCTGGATTCGGAGAAAGCCATGGTAAAATTTGTAAATCTCGTCATGTCAGAGCCGGATATAGCGAGGTTGCCTTTAATGATCGATTCCTCGAATTGGGATGTTATAATATCCGGGTTAAAATGCATTCAGGGGAAATCTGTTGTCAATTCGATAAGCCTTAAGGAAGGTGACGAGGTATTCCTGGATCATGCGCGGCAGGTAAGGAAATTTGGTGCAGCAGCTGTTGTTATGCTGTTCGATGAAAAAGGTCAGGCCGATACCTATGAAAGGAAGATTGAAGTTGCTGAAAGGTCATACCGGTTGCTGGTTGACAAGCTGCACTTCCCTCCGGAAGATATTATTTTCGATCCTAATGTTCTGGCGGTTGCCACTGGTATCGAAGAACATAATAACTATGCAGTCAACTTTATAAGGGCTGCACAGTGGATCAAACAACACCTTCCGCATGCAAAAGTAAGCGGAGGGATAAGTAACCTGTCATTTTCTTTCAGAGGTACCGACAAGGTGAGGGAAGCAATTCACTCGGTTTTCCTTTATCACGCCATCAGTGCAGGCCTTGACATGGGAATTGTAAATCCGGGCATGTTGCAGGTTTACAGTGAAATACCGGCCGACCTTCTGCATCTTGTTGAAGATATTGTTCTTAACCGCCGGAAAGATGGCACTGAAAGGCTTGTAAAATTTGCCGAGGGATTGAAAAATGAAGGAAAGAAAGAGGAGAAAAGTGATGCATGGAGATCTTTACCGGTTGTAGACCGGATCAAACATGCTCTCATACGGGGTCTTGACGAATTCATTGAACAGGATGTCGAGGAGGCACGTTCGCTTTTCTCAAGGTCGATTGAGCTTATCGAAGGTCCGCTGATGGACGAAATGAATGAAGTTGGTGACCTTTTCGGCTCCGGGAAGATGTTCCTCCCACAGGTAGTCAAGAGTGCCAGGGTGATGAAAAAGGCAGTAGCAAAACTGGCTCCGTATATCGAAAAGGAGAGCCTGGCTTCTGAAAAGAAAACTGCAGGTAAAATCGTGCTGGCCACGGTTAAAGGTGATGTTCATGATATCGGTAAGAACATTGTAGGAGTTGTCCTTTCATGCAATAACTACCTGATAACTGACCTTGGAGTTATGACTCCTTCGGATAAGATCATTGATACTGCCCTTAGTGAAAAGGCCGATTTTATTGGTCTCAGCGGATTAATTACCCCTTCACTTGAAGAGATGGTTCATGTTGCATCCGAAATGGAACGACGAAAAATTTCAATACCCCTTCTTATAGGAGGAGCTACCACTTCGGAGATCCATACTGCCGTCAGGATCGCTCCGGCTTATTCAGGGCCGGTAATTCATGTAAAGGATGCTTCGAAAGCTGCAGGAGTACTTTCATCTCTTTTGAAGGAGGATAACCGGGATTATGTAAACTCAATTGCCGGGAAGTACAAAAAATTAAAGGAAGATCATGAATCCAGGCATAAAGAGAGGAAACTGACCTCAATAATTGAAGCCAGGCGTAACAGGCTTGTTACAGACTGGAAGGCATCGGATCTGCCCGAACCGCTGAAACCGGGATATCATAAAATAAATGAAATTGACCTGAACGAACTCTCAAAATATATCGACTGGACCTTCTTTTTCTTTGCATGGAAACTGAATGGGAAATACCCTGCCATATTCAGTGATCCGTTAAAAGGAGAGGAAGCCAGGAAGTTATTTGATGATGCTCAGCATTACCTGAAAGAAATCATAAACAAAAAGATACTGACGGCTAAAGCTGTATTTGGATTATTTCCTGCCGTTTCTGAAGGTGATGATATACTTGTCTTTAAGGACAAGCGGGAAGAAGATCCCAAAGCTGTCTTAAGATTTCTCAGGAATCAGGAACAAAAAGAAAACGGTGTTCCGAATCTCTCCCTGTCGGACTTCATTGCACCGAGGGCTTCAGGGCTGAAAGATACTCTGGGTGCATTTGTTGTTACGGCTGATATAGATCCGGAGAAGTACAACCAGTACAAAGAAGACGATTTTGCAACAATAATGATCCGGATTCTGAGCGATCGTATTGCTGAAGCAGCCGCTGAATGGCTTCATGAAAGGATCAGAAAGGAATACTGGGGTTACGTGGCTGATGAAAAACTCACAGTTGAGGATATGCTGGCTATAAAGTACCAGGGGATCAGACCTGCACCCGGATATCCGGCTTGTCCGGATCAC
>CAZKMH010000436.1:0-3774 GCA_964553395.1 uncultured Rikenellaceae bacterium
TAGTTAATTAATTAGTTAGATAGTTTTTTTGAGTTCTGAACAAATATATTAATTTAATTGACTATCAGCAATAAGTAATAAAAAGTTAAAAATAAAATGATATTTGTTTTACAATGCTAATAATCAATTATTTCCGCTTTATTCTTGTACTGCCAGTAAGTATAGTCCGCCTCGTTCGAGGAAAAGAAAGATATTAAGACCACTGCAGAGACCACCCCGGAGATAGCAGGAGGGACTTAGAGACTGAGGGATGAGTTGTGTAGCAGCGATCTGTTTGTAGAAATAAGACGGTCAGGCAGGTGAGTGTCAAAGAAAGCTACGGTGGACAAGGGGCGCAAAGGCACAACGGCGCAACGGTTCAGCGGTGCAACGGCGCATATGACTTAGAGACTTCGTCCCTCAGTCATCTTTCTACTTTCCCCATCAAACTCATAGCATACAACGGCAGATTCGTAAGCTGGTTCTGCTTTCGGTAATCGGACATGGAGGTGCGGATTGATATATCTGGCTTGAATTTCTCCCTGAATACCTTTAAGCTTTTAGCCTGAAGGTTTTCTTCTGCCTTGACCTCAACAGGGATGATGTGGTTGTTATGCTGAATGACAAAATCAATTTCGGCTGTGGCCCGTTCGGCAGACCAGTAATAAATAACAAATTCACCTGTACTGTTAAGTTGTTGAAAAACATACTGCTCAGTCAGAGCTCCTTTAAACTCCGTAAAAATTGCGTTTCCCTCAAGAAGTGTAGTGGAATCAATATCTGCCATAGCCGACAATAATCCAGTGTCAACCAGAAACAGTTTAAAGGTACTCATGTCTTCATAAGCTTTTAAAGGCATTGCAGGCCTGGATGCTCTGTATACCTTGAACACCTGTCCGCAATCGATCAGCCATGACAGTGAAAGTTCATAATCTTTGGCTCGTGATCCCTCTTTTACCAGACCGTAGATAAACTTGCGGTTTTCTTTAGCCAGTTGTGAAGGGATAGAATTCCACAAAATTCTTATGCGGGGCACAATAGAAGCCGGAGCATGCTTTGAAAAATCCTGATCATATCCGTCGAGTATCTGTTTCTGAATCTCGCGTACCTCTTTGAAGCTGTTATTCTCACTAAATCTCAGGACGGCTTCCGGCATGCCTCCAACGAAAAAATATTGCCTTAACCTGTCGATATATTTTGATTTATAAGCTGTTATTAATTTCCAATCGCCGCTGGCAAGCATCTCTGCCAGGGCGTTTTCTCCCAAAGCATCAAGAAATTCGGGAAAAGTCAGTGGATGCAGGTTCGTAAATTCCACTTTCCCAACAGGGAAAGAAATATCTGAATGAAGTGCCATTCCCAACAGCGATCCGGCTGCTACGATATGATATTCTATTCCGTCCTCCTGAAAATATTTCAAAGCAGTTATTGCTTCCGGTACACTTTGTATCTCATCAAATATCAGTAATGTATTTCCGGGATCGATTGTGAGCCCCGATTCAGCCTGCATTGCAGTAACTGCTCTTTTAATGTCAAAGTCATCGGTAAAAAGGCTTTTCAGGCGTTTGTTTTTTTCAAAATTAAGATAGACTGCCTGGTTATATTCCGTTCTGCCAAATTCCTGCATCAGCCATGTTTTTCCAACCTGACGTGCACCCCTGATGATCAACGGTTTTCGTGCAGGAGAATTTTTCCATGCAATCAGCTCTGCCAGTTTCGTTCTTCTCATCTTCGCTTTTTTGTACAAATATACATTTTTACAAATGTCTTTTCGTATTTTTTTACATTTTTTCTAATAACTATCCGATGCACTTTTCTCATAACCATACAAAACACAAAAGGCTGATGCCACCTTCAGCCTTCCGGTCTCCGCTCTTAGCCCTTATCTCTTTGCTTTTATATCTGTATATCTGCGAGAAGTACTTTTGTCCTGTGACTTTTATTCCGTATATCGGAATTTCCTCACTTTATTTTGAGCTGCGTACCAGCGACCTGTTTGTAGAAATAAGACGATCAGGCAGGTTTTGAGCCGCGTAACGTTTGCCCTGACAGAATCGTCAGGGGCGGCCTGACACATAAATCATTCCAATATTATCCGTTCGGCTGCAGCTCTGAAAAATCCTTTATCCCAGACATCCAGACTCCTTGCATCAGAAACAAATGGTGTGACCTCCTTCCTTGCCTGGTCAAGATTGACATCATTTATGGCTTTATCTATAAACTCCATTAATCTGGTTTTTGTCAGGTTTGCCTTGTCTTTATAGTCACCTGACTGCCGCATACGCTCCTCAAGGTGAGCCAGATTAAGTACCGGATGATGTGATGCATACCACGCAAAATCATACCAGTCACGACCTTTAACCCGGTTCTTCCATTTGCGAAACAGCATAGCATGTATCTTTCCGGCGAACATTGACGGCAGGGTGTAAGAACGAACTGCAAACTGAACCGGGGAGAAAACATACTTCATTTCAGTATTAAAACCCAAAGGTGGTTCGGTATCAACCTCCAGCTTCACCTTCATTATCGACTGCTGATTTATGACTGAAAGAATTTTTTCCGGAGCTTTGATTACAATAAGCAGTTTGTATGTATTTCCTTTAAGAAATGCAGATTCAATCGCCGTTCTGACGTTTTTATGTCTGACCTCAAAGGTCACATCAAATCCGAATGCTTTCAATTCATTCTGCAGAGCTGTAGCATATACTGAAAAATCAAAGCCGGCTGACGATCTGAGCAAAGAAAAGTCAAGATCTTCAGAAAATCTGTCTGCCCTGTATAATATGCGCAGAGAAGTGCCTCCATATAAAGCGGCGTGTTCAAAGAATTTAGCACGCCATAACCCAAGCAAAGCAAGCGATTGCATTATCTCCCGTATCGCATTAACCATTCCGTTAACGGTATCAGGTAACGGATCCGGCATTATACTTCTAATCAGACTATTCATCGTGTAACCTTAAATCGTTTCGTCAGATACTCCATAAGCCACAATATCTTACGTGTTGCATAGGCTTTTTCAATGACAACCATTCTATCCTTCTTAATCAGTGCAGCAAGAGCATCTTCTTCTATTCTGAGATCTCTTAAGATATAATCCGGATAAGAGGCCGGAGAAGTCGGTCTGAACCTTTTATCAGTCCAAACCTTATCAGCAAGAGCTTTAAGCGGCTCTGCCAGAAAGAAATTGGAGGAAGACGTTTTATGTAGTGTAAGACCCTCAGAAAAACGGCTACCTGACAGGTGAGTATAAGAAAAAATACCAACCGGAGTGTGAAAATCATGGGAACGGCCTGTGGTGATTGATGTAATCATATTGACACGTTCCGGGATGAGACCATACCAGGCGAGGCAATAATCCAGACTTATGGCAGATGGTCCATAAACCAGGTTGGCTAATGGCTCCAGGGGGAGAGCATTCCGGCGCCACACCGGTCCAAATACATAAAGTCCTTTTCTTACTCTGATGATCTGACTCCGTTCTAAAAGGGAAGTAACAGCATCTCTTGGCTTTCTGTAATTTGAAAGTACATGCATCAACTGAGAATAATCAAATGAATCCCCCTCAATCTGACTTCGTATTTGTTCAATTGGTGTCATATTTTAAGGCCTATGTCCATTATTTCTGGACATATACTGCAAATATAGTTAGTTATTTTCAAGAACCCAATTATTATTGAGAACACGTTGTGCGGGTGACCATCTTCTCTGGCTGAAAGTACTCACCCCCCTCCCGATAGCTATCAGAATCCCCTCTCTGTCTGGTAGTTCACGTACTCATCACCCCTTCCCCATTCT
>CAZKMH010000437.1:0-3772 GCA_964553395.1 uncultured Rikenellaceae bacterium
AATGATTCTCCCCACCCTGTCTGATATCAAATCCGCTCATAAGAGGATCAAGCCATTTATTCACCAGACACCTGTTTTAACTTCACAACAGCTCAACAAAATATTTGATTGTAACCTTTATTTCAAATGTGAGAACTTCCAGCGGGTTGGCGCATTTAAATTCCGGGGAGCAACTAATGCGGTCCTGCAATTAGCTGATGATGAGAAAAAAAGAGGAGTTGTAACTCATTCATCAGGGAACCATGCGGCTGCCCTGGCGTTAGCAGCAACAATGAATGGTGTGAAGCCTTACATTGTTATGCCGGAAAACGCTCCTGTAGTTAAGAAGAATGCCGTCGCAGGCTATGGGGCAGAGATCACTTTTTGCAAACCTACTCTTCAGGCACGCGAGGAAACAACCCGGCTCATAATGGAAAAATCAGGAGCCATTCTTGTTCACCCTTATGATAATTTCAATGTTATATGCGGGCAGGGGACTGCTGCATTGGAGCTCCTGGAGGAGATCGGCAATCTCGATATAGTTGTTGCCCCGGTCGGAGGCGGAGGGCTGCTGAGCGGAACTTCGACCACCGTAAAAGGTATCAGTGACAAGATAAAAGTTATCGGCGCAGAACCCTTGAATGCCAATGACGCGTGGAAATCATTCACTACAGGAGTATTGACGCCTTCTGTTAATCCGTCAACAGTAGCTGACGGATTGCTGACATCCCTGAGCGAACTGACCTTCTCAGTCGTCAGAAAAAATGTCGATCAGATTTTCACCGTCAGTGAAGAGACAATAATTGAATGCATGCTGCTGGTGTGGGAGAGGATGAAGATCATTATTGAGCCATCCTCTGCAACAGTGCTTGCGGTGGTCAGGGAAAATCCTGATTTTTTCAGAGGCAAAAAAACCGGTCTGATTATCAGCGGAGGCAACGTGGATTTCAGGAAGCTTCCTTTCTGACTCTTTTTTTGAAATAGGCCACTATCGGGTAGTGATCAGAGAACTTCACCTTAATAATTTCGAAATATTTACTTTCGAGGGAATTATCATAGAGTATATAATCTATCCTGTTTGCCGGATAGTTGCCCTTGTAAGTAAATCCTGCCCCGTAACCCGAACTGACGAATGCATCATTCAGACCATCCCGGATCTTCCTGTAGGAATATGAAACAGGAGTGTCATTAAAGTCTCCGGCTACGATAACCGGATGTTGCGACCGGCTAATCTGTCCTTTTACCACCTCTGCCTGCTGAGCCCGCCTGATGAAAGCCCTCCTGAGGCTTATAGAGAGATCTTTTATTTCACCGAGAGCCTCCCTGTCATATTGTTGCGAAGCCATCTCCTCAAAGAATGAGCTTTCCATCCGTTTCAGCCTGAATGACTGCAGATGGTTGTTGAAAATTCTGAATGTATCATTCCGGATCAGAATATCCGTAAAGATAGTGAGGCTTGATGAGCGGGGGTGGATAATCTCACCCCGGCCTGTTATGGGAAATTTGCTGTAGGTGACAATCCCGAAATACCTGTTTTTACTGCTTCTTATTACTTTCATGTGGGAATAATATTTCCCTCCGAGAGCATTCCGGATAGAAGTATCCTTCTGCCCCGGATCGCCATTCACATAAAACTCCTGCAGACAGATAATATCAGGCTGCTGCCTCTTTAAAAATTCAATAATCTTCGTTTCCGAACTGGCATTCTGATTCTCAAAGTTTCTCATAAGCATCAGATTGTAGCTCATTACCTTAAATGTACCTTCCCTGTTTTCGTTTTGTTTTACAATCCTGATATAGTTGGAGAGGTGAGTGAAGCCAACAGCTATAACCAGAACCGAAATAAGAGCTTCATACCTTAACATCACAGCCCATATGATAGCCAGTATAATATTGATAAACAGAAGATATGGATATGCCAGTCCGAAAAATGCAGGCGGAGAAAAATTTTCAGGACTGATGTGTACCGCGAGGTAAGATATCAGCAGCGCAAGTGCAAACAGTAAATTAACTACCAGCAGTACTCTATGAAAGAATTTTCTCAATTAAGAAAAGATTTAATACGAAGCTACCGGAATTCAGGTGATAGTGTACTTTCGGATGTTAGTTTTTGATAAGTAAATGCCACTGTTGTTTCAAGTCGTCTTTTGCGTTGATCAGTTTTTTTGCTGACTTTCTTTAAATAAGATTTCCTTTTCCTCTTTGGTCAGACTGTCATAACCCCCTTTTGAAATTTTATCAAGGATCTGGTTTATTCTTGCCTGGCGTTCTGTTTTTAATTTATTGTAATCATATTCGGTTGCAGGCTTTTTGTAAGTTACCTTCATTTTTTTCCGGGGTTTGAACAATGTTGCAAAAAAATCGATAATTCTGTTGATGCCTCTCCCGATATCACGCCCTTTTTTTATGTTCAGCGTAAAAAGATATCCGAAAAGAGCACCGCCGATGTGAGCAAGTTTTCCTCCGGAATTCACAGAGAAATCGACAGCAGAAGTAAGTATAAAAATCACCAGGGCAACATAAATGATCCTTATCCTTCCAATAAACAGGAGGTTGATGGTATAATTGGGTACATAGGCTGCAATTGCAATTACAATAGCCATTACCGATGCTGATGCGCCTATCGCAACAGATTCATTTATGATTCCCTGGTACACCGGGAAAATATTAAATGAAAGCACATATACAATCGCACCGCAAATCCCGCCAAGCAGGTAGACGGCTACAAGCTTTCTCTGGTCGAGGTATTCGAGAAAGATCCTGCCGAACCAGTAAAGCCAGAGCATATTGAACAGGATATGCCATATATCTTTGTGCGTGAACATGTAAGTGATTATTGTCCAGGGCCTGACAAGCAGGGCACTTAACGATGCAGGAACAGAGAGCAGATCGATTACCTTTACCGGGATTGTCTGATTATTAAGAAGGAAGGCAATAATTGAAACAACCGAAATAATTATAAATACGGCAACATTGATATAGATCAGCCTGGTCAGGCTGGTTCCGGAGCGGAATGATTTCAGTATATTGTCCCGGACCGCCATCAGTAAAGGGTTTTTGTTGTTTTCCTCCAGTACCTTATCAGAATGTATCCAAAGAGCATACCACCCAGATGTGCTGCATGTGCAATATTACTTCCCGGCTGGGTGAAAGCCAGATAAAGCTCGATACCGCCATATATCATGACAAACCATTTTGCTTTTATCGGGATAGGAGGAAGGAGAAGCATAAGCTGAGTATTGGGGAATAAAACGCCGAATGCAAGAAGTATCCCGAATACTGCACCCGATGCGCCAACTGTAGGGATGTTAAGTAACATCTGAAGACTCTGCATTTCAGGATCGTCCCAGGTCCTTCCCTGTTTCAATAATGCAGCTCCGTCATTGATAACTGTCTGGATACTTTCGGGACTGAGTTTCTGAATCAGACTATTGTATTCGAAGGCTATTACCGTTTCATGTACCAGCGCTGCCCCAAGTCCGCAAACAAGATAATAGATCAGAAACCGTTTTGGACCCCAGACGTTCTCAAGCACCTGACCGAAAATATAGAGTGCATACATATTGAAGAAAAGATGCCAGAAACCGGCATGCATGAACATATGCGTAAGGATCTGAAAAGGTCTGAAGTTACTGGATTTTGGAAAATAGAGACCAAGGATTTCATTGAGATCGTATCCAAGAGTGCTCTTAACGACATAATAGGCCAGAAGCATCAGTACGTTGGCCATTATAATATTTTTGACTACCGGTGGTAATCCGAAAAAACATCTGCCGTATCCGTTCATTTATTA
>CAZKMH010000438.1:0-3768 GCA_964553395.1 uncultured Rikenellaceae bacterium
AAATAAGGCTGTGATTGAAGCTAAGGAAAATGAGATTGTTTTGAAGGAGCATGTAGGCGACGGTACAGGAGTTAAAATGGAATCACGTCTGAAGCTTATTTCTGAGAATGGAACTGTTGCTGCAGCAGGAGACAGTATCAGGGTTGAAAAAGCAAATTCAGTCACAATATATCTTACCGCCTCAACAGACTATTGGGGAAAAGATCCTGCAGTAGTCTCTGCAGGCCGTATGGAAGAATTATTAAAACACACTTATCCGGAGATTAGGAGTGCTCATATAGCTGATTATCAATCATTTTTTAACCGGGTTTCAATTGATCTGGGATCAGGTGACGGAGATTATTTTCCAACCGAAGCAAGGATCACAGCCATGCAGAACGGGTATACCGATTCCGATCTGATTGAACTCTATTACCAGTTTGGCAGGTATCTGCTGATAAGTAGCTCAAGACCCGGCGACCTTCCTGCAAACCTGCAGGGGATATGGGCTGACGGATTGCGTCCTCCATGGAGTGCCGATTATCATATTAACATCAACATCCAGATGAATTACTGGCCTTCAGAGATCACAAATTTCAGTGAACTGCATGAACCATTCATCGACTTCATTGATGCATTGAGACCCGGTGGAAGAAGAACGGCAAAAGAGGTTTATGGCATGAAGGGTATTGTGGCCCATTATACCACCGATGTATGGCACTATACAGAACCTATGGGTGCAATAAGGTACGGAATGTGGCCGATGGGAATAGCCTGGAGCTGTCAGAATATATGGGATCATTTTCAGTTTGGTGGTGATATCGAGTACCTCCGGACAAAATCTTATCCGATAATGAAGGAAGCTGCAGAATTCTGCATGGAGTGGCTTACTGTAGATCCGAAGACCGGATTGCTTGTTTCAGGACCATCAATTTCACCTGAAAACAGTTTTATAATTCCCGGAGGAGACGGAAATGCAAGTATGGTCATGGGTCCGACAATGGACCATATGATCATTCGGGATCTTCTTCAGAATACAATAAAAGCAAGCATTATTCTTGACACCGATAAGGTGTTAAGAAAGAAAATGGAAAAGAGTCTTGAGAAGCTGACTCCGATAAAGATAGGTTCTGACGGACGCATCCTGGAATGGTCTGAAGAATTTGTGGAAGCAGAACCAGGCCATCGTCATATCTCTCATCTGTACGGACTGCACCCCGGGGACCAGATTACTCAGCAGCGTAACCCTGAATTCCTCGAGGCTGCACGCAAAACAATAGAATACCGTCTTTCTCACGGAGGAGGTCACACAGGATGGAGCCGTGCATGGATCATCAATTTTTTCGCACGGCTGAAAGACTCTGAAAAAGCATATGAAAATGTAATTGCCCTGTTGACAAAATCAACGCTAAGCAATCTGTTCGATAATCATCCTCCTTTTCAGATTGATGGTAATTTCGGCGGTACTGCAGGGATAACAGAGATGCTGCTCCAGAGCCATGCAGGCGAGGTGGAATTATTACCGGCGCTGCCATCAGCATGGAGGACCGGTTATGTTCATGGACTTATGGCACGGGGAGGTTTTGAAGTTGATATCGACTGGGAGAACGGAAAGCTGAAACAGGCAAAGATCGTATCAAAGCTTGGAAATCCGCTTAGATTAAGTTATAGAGGTAAAGTTGTCGAACTTAAAGCAACTGAAAAAGGAAAATCCTATGTATGTGGTGAAGGGCCTTCAGGCTTATTTATAAACTGACAGACCCGGGTGAATAAACTATTACTTTTTTCGAAGTTTGACATGAGGGTTTTTTCCGTACTCAATGGTCACAAATTCCCCGTCATTTAATATTGAGAGCCGGGCAGCTTCAACTACCAGTTCATTAATATAGCTGTTGGCAGGTGTGGCAATAATTCCTTTTTTGTCAACTTCCTTTATTATCTTCTGCCTTCTTTTCAGAGAATCGGCTGATGAAATACCTTCAACATCATTTTCTATTCTGTGTGCCATGGTAATAGAAGCTGAAACTGATTCGGGTCCGTAACCTATTGGTTTGTATCCTTTGCCTTCCCATGGTACTATCCTGTAAAAATCGGGACTTACAAAGTTGAAATGAGATCCGCCGCACCCTATACCTTCGAGATAGGAGTATTCAACTCCGCGATTCTGATCATTATGTTTTATCATACCGGTTTTACCCGGTCCTTCAAAGAACATCTGCAGATTTTGCTCATTACTGCCTGCAGCCTGATCGGGATAACCTAAACCGTCAATAACTGACAGGATTGCATTGTTCTCGAAACGGACCCTCCCGTTCGCCCACATATATGCCTCATTGCCATTAGGGAATTTCCCCCTGATGCCTGATACAGATACCTCCACAGGTTTCAAACCCGTAATGAACCAGACCAGGTCGACATAATGGCATCCGATATAAACAAACGGGTCGGTTTTATCGCATGTGAACCAGTTCTGGAAATTTGACGACCGGTAATAATATGGTTCGATCAGTTTTGCTTCACCCATCACAAATTCACCAAATTGCTTTAATCCGCAGGCTCTTTTGGCCATCAACGAGCGGCGGTCGAAGCGTTTGTGATACTCCACACCGACAAATAGTCCTTTCCCGAAGGCAATTTTTTCTATCTCAGCAGCCTGTTCGTACTTAAGCACCAGGGGTTTAACACAAAGAATATGCTGATTATGCTTTAATGCTTCCATAACAACAGGATAATGGAGCTGATCGGGCATCGCCACTATAACAATCTGTCGTGGTTTCATTTTTGCGATGATCTCTTTGTACAGTTCCGGATATTTATTTTTTTCAGGCTCTTTAACAGAAGGGAACGCTTCAAAATCCTGCCCGGGGAAAGCTTCCTTTATTTCCTTGCTGTTCTTCAATGCTTTCAATGGGACAGAGTCGAGCGCACAGATTTTGATTTTATTCACATATCCTGTCCGCTGAAGGTGATAAACAGCAGGTAACAATAAATCATAGGTGATCATACCACCACCTATAATAACTACATCAAGTGTTTTCATGGTGTTGAGATTTAAACTTTATTTCTTTCCTAATATTTCATCAATGGCTTCTTCGAAAACTGAGATACCTTCTCTTAAAGCCTCTTCATTAGTAATTAATGGAGGAGCAATTTTTAAACATTCACCTCCAATACCTACGGGTGCAAACATCAGCAATCCCTTTTGAAAACATTTCTCATTTATTTTCAATGCAGTATCTGAGTCGGGTACTTTTGAACCCTTTTTTACAACCTGTATACCTGCCACCAGGCCTTTTCCCTGCATGCAACCTAAAATATCCGGATATTTATTTCTGATTCTGTGTAATTCAGGGATCAGTATTTCACCCAGTTTTCCTGCCTTCTCCACAAGATTCTCTCTTTCAATGATCTTTAAACTTTCAATAGCAGCAACAACCGGTAATGGACTTCCTGAATGTGTCGAAGTCATTGAACCCGGTGCATAAAGGCTCATAATGTCTTTTCTCCCTATAACAGCGGAGATTGGCAGGGATGACGAGATTCCTTTTCCACAGGCAATAAGGTCAGGTTTAATTCCATAATGCTCATAGGTGAACATTTTTCCTGTTCTGCCGAATCCAGCCTGGACTTCATCAAAAATGCTCACGATATCATGTTTAAGACAAAATGCTTCCAGTTTCTTTGCATATTCAACCGGTAAGAAATCCGGGCCGACACCCTGATAGGATTCTGTCATTATTCCGGCAATATCATCTGGTTTGATACCTTTCTCTTTCAGAGTGTCAAGAA
>CAZKMH010000439.1:0-3759 GCA_964553395.1 uncultured Rikenellaceae bacterium
GTTTTTAAATGCCACGGGATCATTCCAGACTGATGCATCAACAATTATTACATCCGTTTTTGAATTACAATTTGCAGCAACCTTAAACAAGGTGCTGTTTTCAGTTGTGCTGTCCGGCAAGTTTACAAAATTTGCATCCCCGGCGGTTTCAATTTTATTGTTTTTACATTCCCGGGGATTGAATCCCCATTTTAACAGACCGACATTTCTTGTCACATCAAATCTCCATGCCAGATCCTGTCCGGGCTTCCATTGCGCACCACCGAAAGCCCAGATTAGTCTGTCTGCGTCACTTGCTCCTTCGGCTCTGGCACTTATGGCCATTCCTGTTGTGCCCGCCATTGGAATTACTTCTAAAACTATTTTCAGTCCGGGGAATTCAGAATCGGTGACACGCCACAACATTCGTCCTGGTCTATATTCAGAGGTTATCTGATCGCATTGCTGCAACCACTTACCTTTACCCTCCCGTTCGATGGCAAGCATAAAAGTGCCATATATATACTGATCTTTTGCCAGCCTGGCGAGAGGTTGATCACCGGTAAGGATGAAAGCATTTGAATTATTGACATAGAGTGGACGGTTATTATAAGTACCTGTATTTAGTCCGACAATAGCGTCATCAATAACATTGTATTTTGTCGTGTATTCAGTTTTCTCTATTTCCCTGCATGACAGCAACCCTGAAATCAGTGAAACAAGAAGTAAAGGGGGCATCAGTTTATTCATGATGGTCAGGTTAAGTTAAAGTCCGGATAATTAATTGAATCCAGTCAGGAATAAGGATTTGAAGTAAAATTAGCAATTTAAATTTTCTGCCAGATAATATGAATCGGGGTATGCATGATTAAGAAGATTTTATTTACTTTGGTTTATTGTTAAAAATATAAAATTGCCAGATATTTAGAATGAAAGCTAAAGTATTAATAGCAGGTCTTTTACTCATTAATTCATTTTTAGTCAAAGCTCAGAATCTCGATTCAGTACGCCTGGTTATTAAATCAACAAGAACTGATATTCCTGTTTTGTCACCTGTCCCATCTTCAGTTTATAAAGTAAAGGTTGCAAGTATTTCATTGAATGGAACCTGGAAATTCAATCCGGAGAATAAAATTTTAAACGATGCCAGAAATATTGAAGTTCCGGGAGAATGGGAGATGCAAAGCTTTAAGGTTACAAAGGGCAATTCCGCGACCTATTGGAAGACATTCTCATTGCCACCTGACTGGGAAGGTAATCGTGTAAAAATCCGTTTTGATGGCATAAGTTCCTATGGATTAGTCAAGGTCAACCAAAAAATCATTGGCTCACATGAAGGCAGTTTTGCAGCCTTTGAATTTGACATTACTGATGCAGTGAAAAAAGGAGAGAATCTGCTTGAGGTTGAAGTGCAATGTGAAACGGTTTCTGATATGCTGGCTTGTACTTCACAATATGCAGCACATCCAGTTGGTGGAATTTTGCGGAAAGTCACACTTTTTACACTACCCCAAAACAATATTTGCGATTTCTCCTGGAATGTGAAATTTGATAGCCAGTACAGTAATGCAGTACTTAATTTCAGCAGTAAAGTTGAATTCAAAGGTGAAAAGAAATCAAACACCTGGCTCAGGTTTGACATTCAGGATGTCAATGGTCAATCTGTCAATCTGACCGGAAACAAAATTAATGTACCTGTTAACAAGACTGTGAGTGAGGTGAATGGTTCTTTCACAGTAACATCCCCAAAAAAATGGGATCCGGAACATCCAAACCTGTACCTGTTAAATACCTCACTTATCGCAGATGGAAAAATTCTTCAAACCAACAGCCAGAAAATAGGTTTCAGGCAGATTGAGCTTCGTGGCAACCAGATTTTTATTAATAATCAACCCGTCAAATTGCGGGGAGTTAATCGCCACGAAGTGCATCCTTTACGTGGCCGCAGTCTTACTCCGGAGCTCTGTCGCAGAGATGTGGAGTTGTTTCGGTCAGGGAACTGCAATTATATACGTACTTCCCATTATCCGCCATCTGAAGAATTTCTCCAGGCTTGTGATGAACTGGGAATGTTTGTCGAAAGCGAGGCCTCACTCTGCTGGATTGAGCATAATGCAAGTCCGGTCTGGAAAACCTGGAATTACCTCGATACTAAGTATTTGCCCTACATGTTGCGAGCCAATCTTGAAAATGTACTATCAGGTCGACAACATCCCTGTATTATTATCTGGTCACTTGGTAATGAAAGCCGATGGAGCCCTTTGTGGGAAAGAATAAATGCTGAAGTCAAACAGTTAGATTCATCACGGCCCACTTCATTTCATGACCAGTGCTGGGGTGCCTACAACAATGCAGGAAGCAACGCCGACATTGCCAACTATCATTATCCGGGCTTTAATGGTCCACGCGAGTGTGAAAAGGATAAAATACGGCCAACAATTTTCGGTGAATATATGCACGTTCAATGTTATGCCAGAAGGGAAGTTGAGACCGATCCATCCGTGCGTTCGGATACGTGGGCAATTTATCTTAAACAAATGGTCGATTCAGTTTATCATTACCCTTCCTGCCTGGGAGGAGCAATATGGTCGGGTATAGACGATATTTTTCATATTTCAGAAAACAGGATCTGCGGTTATGGTCCATGGGGTCCGATAGACGGATGGCGCCGTGAAAAACCGGAATACACCGGCATGAAGAAATCTTATTCCCCGGTTATTATTACTAACCTTCAGGATGTTAAAGTGGTAAACGGGAAAATCAAACTTGATATTGAAAACCGTTATAATTATTTAAATATTAACGAGTTATTCATTACTGCAAAAATCAGGGGCAGGACATTCGCGGTTCATACAGATGTTGCTCCTCTGAACAGTGGTTCTCTAATCCTAGACATGCCTGATGCTATTCAGAGAGATACATTGTGGATCAAATTCACCGATCCCCGTGGATTTATCTGCCAGGAAGAAGCTATTGAAATCGGACTGAATGATTATATAGCTGAAAAACCTGATGTCAGCAAAAGACCTGAGCTTATTGAAGACAACGAAGGTTACATTATTAATTCGGGAACATCGGTATTCAGAGTAAATAAAATCAATGGTACTCTGGAATGCGTACCATCTGCAGGAGATACAATTATTGCAGAGGGTGGACAAATAATGCTGATCCATTTTAATAATGATGACGGTGGTGCTCCGCATATTGCCGGGAATAACTATAATCAGGATATCCAACCTCTTGAATATAAGCCGGTTGAAAATTTAAAAACAATATCTGTAAGTGCAAGGCTGAATACTGAAGGATCAGTTCAGGTAAGCATAACAGGTATTGTGGAAAATATGCTTGAGGGGAAACAGGAATATATTTTCAACACTGATGGTACTATTGCTTTTAATTATGATTATAAAACGTTGATTGATTTCAATGGTAATAATCGCTTACGTCAGTTTGGACTGTTGTTCTCCCTTCCTTCATCATTTGACCGGTTAAGCTGGAAACGAAAAGGATTATGGACCACTTATCCTGAAAATGATATAAACCGCCTGGAGGGAATTGCCGCAGCTCTTCCCCGTGATATAAAATATGTAGAGGTGCCCGGAGAAATTCCATCAGGAGAGTGGAAAGATAATGCAAATGAACTGGGTACCAACGATTTCAGAAGTACCAAGGACCATATCCTTAGTGCATCTTTGAAAAATGATAAGAATGTTGAAATAACAGTTCAATCTGATGGAACCCAAAGCGCCCGTTCATGGATTGATGGTGACAAGACACGCT
>CAZKMH010000440.1:0-3747 GCA_964553395.1 uncultured Rikenellaceae bacterium
AAGAATATTCCGGAAGTCATAACGGAATAACCTGGCAATTGGTACACAGTTAGAGAGATAAATTACTGATGGATTTTCTGGAGAATACCGTTAGGGAACCTGGTAAGCGCGGATCTATCGAGGTGATAACAGGATCAATGTTTTCAGGCAAAACGGAGGAGCTTATAAGGAGGTTAAGAAGAGCTCAGTTCGCGGGTCTGAAAGTTGAGATCTTCAAACCCTCCATGGATAAGCGTTATTCTGAGTCGAGGGTTGTTTCACATGATGAAAAATCGATTTTTTCCACTCCTGTCGATAACTCTTCGGCAATTCTCCTGCTTGCAGGTGAGGTGGATGTTGTTGGGATTGATGAAGCCCAATTCTTTGATAATTCGATTGTTGACGTATGTAATGAACTGGCTGACAATGGAATAAGGGTTGTAATTGCCGGACTTGATATGGATTTCATGGGTAATCCTTTCGGCCCGATACCTGCCCTGCTGGCAATTGCCGAGTATGTTACAAAGGTTCACGCAATATGCATGAGGTGCGGCAGCCTTGCACAATACTCCTTCCGTAAATCGGATGAGGAACAGGTTGTGGTCCTTGGCGAAAAGGATAAATATGAACCGCTCTGCAGGTCATGCTATAATAAGGCAATGGGGAAAAATTAATAAAAAGATAAACTTCACTTAAATTTAACTGAAATTGCAACTTACTTCTTCGGATATTGCAGAAATCGTGAACGGCAAATTGACCGGGAAGAAAGATTTGCTGGTTTCTGATATAATTACAGACAGCCGCCAGCTGAGTTTTACGGAAGGGCTTGCCTTCCTTGCAATCCGGGGAATAAACCATGACGGACATCTTTTTATTGAAAACCTTTACTACAAGGGGATAAGGACCTTTATAGCGGAAAAATTGCCCGCAAAGCCGGAAAATTTTGAAAATACCGCTTTCATTATAACAGATGATTCCATACATGCTCTGCAATTACTGGCTGCCCACACAAGAAAATCATTCAAATCACCTGTGATCGCTGTTACCGGAAGTGCCGGGAAGACTGTCGTAAAGGAATGGCTTGCAGATGTTCTGGGACTTTCAGTTCCGGTTGTAAGAAGTCCTAAAAGCTACAACTCACAGGTTGGGGTTCCTGTTTCTGTCCTTAAGCTTGATGGAAAATACAAACTCGGGATTTTCGAAGCAGGCATCTCATTTCCCGGTGAAATGGAGAAACTTCAGAAGGTAATTAACCCTGAAATAGGTGTAATCACAAATGTCGGAGATGCCCATAGCGGGAATTTCCCGGATATTGAAACGAAAGCAGGGGAGAAGCTGAAACTTTTTGTAAATTCATCATTAATAATTTATTGCAGCGATCAGAAACTTTTGCACAAGCTGATCCTGAATGATAAAATCCTCGCATCAAAAGAACTGGTTGACTGGTCAGTCGTCAATCCTGAAGCTGAAATATTCGTTAAAAAAATTCCATTATCAGGGATACAGACCGGGATAAACCTGAATTTCAGGGGTAAGTCGTACGATTTTATTGTGCCGTTTAATGACCGTGCATCGGTTGAGAATGGAATCACTGTAGCTTCCGTATGTCTTGCGATGGATACGGATCCGGTGATAATCAGGAAAGGACTGGCATCACTGGTCTCGGTAGCCATGAGGATGGAGCTGAAAACCGGGATCAATAATTGCCTGCTTATTGAAGACTATTATAATTCCGATCCGGGTTCGCTCGGGATGGCCATAGAGTATCTGAAGTCTCAGAATAACAGGAAGACAACCCTTATTTTGTCGGATTTTGTCCAGAGCGGAAGGGATGAAAAGGAGTTATATGGAGAAATAGCATGCCAGGTGCAAAAAGCCGGAATCGATAAATTCATAGGGATCGGACCTGTCCTGGTCAGGAACGCTTCATTATTTCAGCGTAATCCATCATTCTGTTATTCCACCAATGAATTTATTCAGAAATTCAATGCCGCTGAGTTCAGGAATGAAGTCATACTGCTGAAGGGGGCAAGGAGGTTTGAGTTTGAAAGGATAGGAATGCTGCTTGAGCAGCAGGTGCATCAGACGGTTCTGGAAGTTAACCTTGATGCCATTGCTCATAATCTTAACGAATTCCGGAGACATCTTAATCCCGGCACACGCATTATGGCAATGGTAAAGGCTTTCGCCTATGGCGCCGGCCCTGCAGAGATTGCAGGATTACTTGAATATCACAGGGTAAGCTATCTGGGTGTTGCATATGCCGATGAAGGTGCAGAGCTTAGAAATGCAGGAGTCACACTTCCCATAATGGTCATGAACTCTGATCCTTCAGCCAATGAACTGATAATCAAGCATTATCTTGAACCCGAGATATACAGCATGTTCTCATTTGAGAAGTTTCTGGAGATTGCTTCAAAACATGGACTTGTTCAGTATCCGGTTCACATTAAGATCGATTCAGGAATGCACCGTCTGGGATTTATGCCCGGTGACATAGATGAATTGTCGTCCAGGCTGTTGAATTGTGAGACACTCAGAGTCGTTTCGGTATTCTCACACCTGGCAGCCGGTGAGGATCCGGCATATGATGAACTGACCCACAAACAGGCTGAGTTGTATCTTAAGGCTCTGGCGAAAATACAGGAAGCAACCGGATACCCGTTCTTAAAGCATTTATGCAATTCATCAGCGATCGTCCGTTTCCCTCAATACCAGTTTGATATGGTTCGTCCCGGGATCGGTATATATGGTATTGGTGAGTTTCAGGGACTTGAACTGAAACCAGCAGGACGGTTCAGGACACGGGTCTCACAGGTGAAAAAGATCCCCGCAGGAGAACCCGTTGGTTACGGTTTCACCGATATATCGGATAAAGACCGGATAATTGCGATCCTTCCAGCCGGTTATGCCGACGGGCTGAACAGAAAACTGGGAAACAGGAACGGAAGCCTCTTCATTCAGAATTCAAGAGTTCCCATAATAGGAAATATCTGTATGGATATGTGTATGGCCGACATCACCGGATTAAATGTAAAGGAAGGTGATGAAGCTGAAATTTTCGGGGAAAACATCAGGATCGATGAAATTGCAGATAAGTGTCAGACAATTCCTTATGAAATACTTACATCGATACCCGGACGTGTGAAAAGGGTCTTTTTCAGGGAATAATCAACCGCCATATTTTGCGACAATGGGCATTCTTCTTCCCTGACCGAATGATTTTGAGGAGATCCTCAGCACCGGTGGAGACTGGTATCTTTTATACTCATTGGTGTTGATCATCCTTAAGACCCTCGATACGGTTTCAGGGGTAATCCCCTCACCGGTGATCCGTTGTGCGGGCTTCTGCACCTCAATATACTGGTACAGTATCGAATCCAGGATCTTATATTCAGGCAACGAATCAGTATCAAACTGATCAGGTCTTAATTCTGCTGAAGGAAGTTTCTCTATTATACGCCGTGGTATTATCTCTTCGGTTCTGTTAATATGATCAGCCAGTTTGTAGATATCTGTCTTGTAAATATCACCGATCACCGATAATCCCCCAGCCATGTCACCATAAAGAGTCCCGTAACCGACAGCAGCTTCGCTCTTATTGGAAGTATTCAGTAAGATGCATCCGAATTTGTTGGCTATAGCCATAAGCAGGAGCGCCCTGATCCTGGCCTGAATATTTTCCTCTGTAACATCCGTTTCCATGCCTTTGAAAAGTGGTTTAAGATCTTCCACGAAGGCAGTGAATGGCTTTTCGATATTGATTAT
>CAZKMH010000441.1:0-3742 GCA_964553395.1 uncultured Rikenellaceae bacterium
GCAGCACCGGCAGGAGACTACAAACTGTTAATATTCCCTCTTCCTCTTGATATTCAGGTTCTTGAAGGGAATTTCAACATCGATTCCGGTACTTTTATACTGATCCCGCAGAAACCTGCCAGACAGGATAACTTCCTCGCCGGACTTATATCAAATGAGTTTGCGGATAAATATGAGATCCCGGTTATGATAAACCGTAAACAGGCTTTTACCGGTAAAGACAAATTTATTCTGATAGGTGATATAACAAATCCGCTTGTAAAATCATTTTGTGATCAAAAAGGGCTGACAGGCGATCTTAAAACCCTTGGTGAAGAAGGGTATTTTTTGTCGGTAACTTCAAATAATATTGTTGTTGCTGCTAACACCGGTAAAGGAGCTCTTTTCGGACTTGAGTCACTCAGACAACTTATAAAGCTTTCAGATGGAAAACTAATCGTACCACAGGTAAGGGTGAAAGATTCTCCGGTATACCCCTTACGTGGTATAAAGCTCTATCTGCCGGGACGGGAGAATATCACGTTCTTTAAAAGATTTATCAGGGATTTTGCAGCATATTATAAGTTCAACACAATAATTCTTGAGCTGAATGCAAATATGCGTCTTGAGAAGCATCCGGAACTGAATATCGGTGCTGTTCAATTTGAAAGGATGCTGAATTTCAGCAGGCTCGACAGGCCTCCCGGTCAGCACATGGAATTCCAAAATTCTTCACACCAGGACAATGCCGACGGTGGCATACTGGAGAAGGAAGAGGTAGCCGATCTGGTCAGCTATATGAGACAGTTCAGCATGGAGGTGATCCCGGAGCTTCCATCGCTGACTCACGCATATTACCTGCTTGCAGGTCATGAGGATCTGGCTGAAAATATGAACCAGCCGGTCCCGGATACATACTGCCCGTTGAAACCCGGTAGTTACGAGCTTTATTTTGATGTCCTTGATGAATATATCGAAGTCATCCATCCGAAGACAATCCACATAGGGCACGATGAATGGAGAATGGAAAAGGATCTCTGTGAATTGTGCAAAGGGAAAGACTACGGAGAGCTTTATGCCGCTGATGTTACAAAGATCCATGATTACCTGGCGAAGAAAGGCATTAAGATTGCATTATGGGGAGATCATCTGCTGGAGTCGGTTACTGAAAAGGAATTTCAGACATGGAAATCCTCGGCAGGTTACCAGTACAAGATCCCCGGTGCCCTCAGACCAGAGCAGGTACTAAAGCTTATACCCAGGGACATACTGGTATTCAACTGGTTCTGGGGCGAAATAACAAATGATAAGCAGGTTTCTGACTTCGGTTTTAAACAGGTTTACGGGAATCTCCGTGCTGATATAGATAAATGGGATGAGAGACAAAGTATAAAAGGGCTGCTCGGCGGGGCACCATCATCCTGGGCTGCAACAACGGAGTTCAACTTCGGGAAAGATCAGCTCGTTGATTTCCTGGGCTGTTCAAATCTGTTGTGGTCGAAAAAATATGTTCCTGTCGATATACTGGCGCAAGTTACCGACGCACTGGTCAGCGATATTAATTTCAGATTCAGTGGGAAAAAGCTTCCTTCACAAGTGGGAAGCAAAGTGACACCGGTTGATCTTTCGCCTTATTTTAATTCTTCTTTAAGACGCGGAATTGACAGCCTTAATTCCGGTGATCTCTTAACCGGAAAGATAAGTTCCGGAAACAGACTTTTTGAACTTAATTCCCATTCTGCCGACAATCTGCGGGCAGTTGTTGTGTCAACCCAAAAAGGTTATGCAGGAACAAAAACCGTATGGGGTATCAAAATTAACCAGGATGTCAACAGTCTCATCTTCCTCCATGCATGTGCAAGGGAAGGGAATAACCAGAAAGCCTATTCAGCTATTTACAACTTTGACGACACATCGGAACTCCTTGGCTGGTACGAGGTTATCTATGATGATGGGCTGGTTATAACGATTCCGGTCAGGTATGGGGTAAACATTCTTGACTGGTGGTGGAAGCAACGGATAACAGGACCTGAAAAGCCAAAAGTTAAATCGGGCCAGAATCATTACGCATATAATGCTCCTTCAGTACTTTGTTCAACGGAAAATGCAAATCCGGTGACCTTCTTTGCCTTTGAGTGGGAAAATCCAAGGTTTGGTAAAACAATCAGGGAAATAAATCTCAAGTCAGTAAATTTTGGACAGAATAATACAAACGCCATAATTCTGCTGGGTTTAAGTGTTACTGAGAACTCGAAGAAAGTCCAGTCAAAAGGAAGCGAAAACCAATGAAAGGTGCATCATTTTATTGATTTATAGCTACTAACTTTAAACCTTAAACCCTGTACCTTGAATTATGGAACCAAAATCCCAGACCTCACCCGGTGAACGATTGGTATGTGTCGATGCTCTCAGAGGCTTCGACATGCTTTGGATAATAGGTGGTGCAGAAGTACTTATATCACTCTGTAAAGCATCGGGCATCGGATTCCTCAGTAACATGGAGGTCAATTTTGACCACACCTGGGGGCAGTTTCATTTCTATGATATCATAATGCCTCTATTCCTTTTTATAGTGGGAGTAGTTATGCCTGTAGCATTCCGCAACAGATTGAATAAAGGAGCCACCAAAAAAGAACTTTACCTGCATATTATTAAAAGAGTAATTGTGCTTTACATACTCGGACTTATAGCTTCAGGGAATCTCCTGACCTTTGATACAACAAAAATACATTTATGGACCGATACTCTCCATGCGATTGCTGTGGGCTACCTGGTCAGTTCAATTCTGATACTGGAGGTTAACAGGAAATGGCACCCAGGCATAACTGCCGGATTATTGATACTTTACTGGCTCGTGATGGCGCTTATACCGGTTCCAGGTCATGGTGCAGGCATTTATGACCCTGATGTGAACCTTGCTCTTTATGTCGATAATGCAGTACTGGGTCACTGGCAGGAAGGCTCAGGCTGGACCTACATAATCACCAATATGACCTTTATCTGTTCTGTCATGCTGGGAGTCTTTGCCGGACAGCTTCTTCTATCGGATAAGCAACCCATGAAAAAAGCCGGATTGATTGCACTTATTGGGATCTGCTGTGTGATTGCAGGAAAGGTTTGGGGTATATGGTTCCCCATAATCCACCATCTCTGGACCAGCTCTCTGGTTCTGTTTGCGGGGGGACTGAGTTTTCTCCTGCTGGCGTTCTTCTACCTTGTTATTGATATTTGGGGATATAAAAAGTGGTCATTTTTCTTTGTGGTAATCGGTATGAATGCTATTGCTGTTTATGTTGCCACTCATCTGTTTGATTTCACAAAAATCGGGAATGTATTCGTAGGCGGGTTGCTGAAATACCTGGGACCATGGGCTGATTTTGTGGAATCTTCTGCAGCCATGGCTGTAGTTTGGTTTATCATGTTCTATATGTATCGTAACAAAACCTTTATAAAAGTATAGACTGAACAAATTGTTGATCAATGATATATCAGTTCTGAGTAAAATGAAAAACCACTTAAATAGAGTATTTATTCTCGTATTTTGTCTGGCAGTTTCAGCAGCATTAAATTATTGCGGAAGAACAGAAAAGAAGATTAGTACAGAGGAAGGGAAGCCGGTAAATGTAATCAGCAAACCATTCCGTGTCCTGGTGATCATCGGCGACCAATGGACAGATCCGATGAGTTACAATATTGATCCCTTCCGCGTAAAAAATGAAGACTTTCTGGATGTGGTTACAATGCTGAAAATATGGGGAGTTCC
>CAZKMH010000442.1:0-3730 GCA_964553395.1 uncultured Rikenellaceae bacterium
TCGGAGGAATGATAATCCAGGTAATGACAATTTTCGTTGTTCCCCTGTTTCAGGCAATATGGAGAGAAAGAGGAGTGAAATAGGGGAAAATACATAGAAATACATAGAAATACATAGAAATAAATGGAAATAAATGGAAATAAATGGAAATAAATTAAAAAAATGATCGTAAATTAAGTTCTGTTAACTCGTGCTATTAATCTTAAATATTTTAATCATGAAGAGTCAGAACTTTATTGAACTGAAGGATCTGGAAGTTTATCAGTTATCCAGAAAATTATCATCAATCGCGTGGGAAATTTACTGCAGAATGAAGTTTGAAGATAAAAAACATATTGGAGATCAGTTTTTACGTTCCGTTGATTCAATTGGAGCCAATATTGCTGAAGGTTATGGCAGATACCATTACTTAGATAAAGTAAGGTTTTATTATAATTCAAGAGCATCTCATTTTGAAGCATTTACACATTGGCTGGAGCTATTATTCGAAAGAGAAAGAATTTCAAAAGATGAATTTGACTCTATTCATATTATTGCACAAAAATTGCAAATTAAACTCAACAACTTTATTAAATCAACTGCGAAAAATGCAAGAAACAATACAGATTAACAATGTGATACGAAGAAAGATTAAATTTAAAAGAGAACTTAGGTCATTCACCCTATTTCTACTTATTTCTATTTATTTCAACGTAATTCCAGTTATTCCAGTCTTTTCTCAACCCGACTCTCTTTATTCTTATCTTGAAATTGCCGCAAAAAATAATCCATCAGTACTGCAAAAATTCAGTGAGTATCAGGCAGCGCTTCAAAAAATACCACAGGCAGGTAGTCTGCCCGATCCGGAGTTAAGTATCGGCGTATTCCTTCAACCCATGGAGCTGGTAAGCGGGAATCAGGTCGCTGATATACGGCTGATGCAGATGTTCCCCTGGTTTGGAGTGCTTAAATATGGTAAAGATGAAATGAGTTTGATGGCGAAGGCAAAGTTTGAACTTTTTCGCAATGCCAAATTACAGGTGTTTTATGATGTCCAGCGTACCTTGTACGATTTGTTCAAAATTCAGAAGGATATCAGTATTTCCCAAAAGAACATTGACATCCTTAAAATAATCGAACGCCTGGCATTGGTGCGGTATAAAGCAGCTCCTTCCAGTGGTGCCGCGTCAACATCTTCCGATGCCGCAATGTCTTCCGGTTCTTCCCGGACAAGCCCTTCCGGAAGTGCCACCGGAATGCAGAACATGGGTGGTAATCAGGGCAATACCGGTGAAAAACCATCAAGTCAGGCTGCTTCGTCCATGCAGACTGGTTCAATGGGTGCATCATCATCCGGATCGGGACTTGCCGACCTGTACAGGATACAGATAGAAACCGGGGAACTTGAAAACAGTATTGCATTTTTGAAAAATCAGGAACAAATTTTAATTGCCCTGTTTAACAGTTACCTCAACCGTTCGCAGGTTTCACCGGTTTACACAGGGGAGACCTTATCTGCTGATTCACTGGGATTGTCAATTTTATCTGTTTCTGATAGTATAATTGCAAAAAATCCAATGCTAAGTATGCTGGAATTTGAAAAACAATCTGTAGAGGCTCGTAAAAATATGGTGACCCGTATGGGTTATCCGATGGTTGGTTTGGGCTTGAATTATTCTCCTGTCAGCAAGAATCCGATGTCGACCTCTTCAATGAATGGAAGGGACATGATTATGCCAATGGTTACAGTTACGCTGCCAGTTTATCGTAAAAAATATAACGCAATGAAAACTGAAGCTGACTTTTTGAGTGAAGCAACATCGCAAAACTACCAGGCAACATCAAATTCCTTACAAACTGAATATTATCGGGCCGTTCAGTTGTATCAGGATGCACAACGCAGGGTAAAATTATATGGGAATCAGTACCTGCTGGCTTCTAAATCTCTTGATCTAATACTTAAAAGCTTCTCAACGTCTGCATCGGCTCTTACAGATGTTCTTCGCGTCCGACAGCAAACACTCGACTATGAACTTAAGCAGGTCGAAGCTCTTGCAGACTTTAATACCGCGATTGCATGGCTGAAACGATTAATGGCATATTCACAAATTCAATAAAATTGAATTAAAATGAAGAAACTGAAGATTCTTAAAATATTCTCAAATAAGTATGTAAAATATAGTCTGTTACTGCTGCTTGGCATCTTAACAGGCTGGATATTATTTCACCCTTCACAGAAAAAAGACGAGAAACACGATCATTCAACAGAAGTTGTTCAGGGCACTATCTGGACATGTGCAATGCATCCTCAGATCCGAATGTCGGAACCTGGCAAGTGCCCAATTTGCGGAATGGATTTGATACCCCTTGCACAAAATGGTAACTTCTCAATTGACCCGGCTGCTATACATTTGACTAAAGAGGCTTCTCAGTTAGCCAATGTACTTACAACTGTTGTTTCAAAACAAAACCCGATAAAAGAGGTACGTCTCTATGGAAAAGTACAGGCAGATGAGAAACTATTCCAGAGTCAGGTTGCTCATGTTCCGGGGCGTATTGAACGGCTTGCTGTAAATTTTACGGGTGAAGCCATAGTAAAGGGTCAGGTGCTTGCTGAAATTTATTCACCGGAACTAATAACTGCGCAGCAGGAACTTTTGGAGACTATTAAAACAAAACAAATTCAGCCTGAATTCTACGAAGCTTCCAAAGAAAAACTCCGTCAGTGGAAACTTACAGAAGATCAGATCGCAAAAATTGAAAATTCCGGAGCTGTTCAAAATAACTTCATGGTTGTATCAAATACTTCCGGGACAGTAATTGACCGCAGGGTAAACACCGGTGATCATGTTTCGGAGGGTACCGTACTGTTCGAAATTGCGGACCTGTCGAAAGTATGGGTAATGTTTGACGCCTATGAAAGCGATCTTCAATTTCTGAGGATAGGGGCGAAAATTGCGTTTACACTCCAGGCATTTCCAGGAACGGATTATTCCGGAACTATAGCATTTATTGACCCTGTAATTGATCCGGTAACAAGGGTTGCAAAGGTCAGAGTTGAATCAGGGAATCAATCAGGCAAACTAAAACCTGAGATGTTCGCTACCGGAATTGTATCTGCAACTCTCAACCAATATCGTAATAATATTATTATTCCACGATCGGCAGTATTATGGACGGGAAAGCGTTCTATCGTTTACGTAAAACAGCCGGATACAGATGAGTCAATATTTAAATTACGTGAGGTCGAACTTGGACCGATGCTCGGCGATAGTTATGTTATTACAGATGGTCTGACAGAGGGTGAAGAGATTGTTACACAGGGAACCTTTAGTGTTGATGCTGCCGCCCAGTTGGAAGGCAAGCCAAGTATGATGAATCCAAGGGAAGGTAAAACTTCCTCAATGCCTTGAAAGGAGTATCCCCAAAATGAAACACAATCACGACAAGCCCATGACTCCCGCAGACGATAACCATAACAAGAAGCAACATGGAGACAACCCATCAATGGGCATGGAAGGGCATAATCATCATACCATGATGATTGCTGATTTTAAAAAGCGGTTTTACCTGGTGCTTATTCTGACAATTCCAATCATTTTGTTATCAACCATGATACAGAAATTTATTGGCGTCGATTGGCAGTTTACAGGTTCTGAGTATATTTTACTTGCATTATCAACTGTGGTGTTTTTATATGGTGGCTGGCCCTTTTTTAAAGGATTGGTTACCGAAATAAAAACAAAGACTC
>CAZKMH010000443.1:0-3694 GCA_964553395.1 uncultured Rikenellaceae bacterium
ATAAAATATGCGATTGACGGGATAGCAGAATTAAAGGATAATGTTGATTCTTTGCTTGTTATAAACAATGAAAAGCTCAGGGAGATCTATGGTAACCAGGGAGTTTCAACGGCATTCGCTAAAGCTGATGATGTTCTGACTACCGCTGTAAAAGGTATTGCTGAAATAATCACAGTGACGGGATATATCAATGTTGACTTTGCGGATGTTGAGACTGTTATGAAGAAATCGGGTGTGGCAGTTATGGGTATGGGTGCTGCTGCAGGTGAGAACAGAGCAATCCGTGCCATCGAAAATGCCCTCACATCACCACTGCTTAATTCAAATGATATAACGGGGGCAAAAAGCATCCTTATAAACATTTCTTCCGGAACAGGAGAATATGAAATTACGATGGACGAACTGGGTGAAATTACCGACTATATGTATGAAGTTGCATCTGAAGATGCCTTGATAATCAGAGGTTTATCCTCTGATATTGCACTCGGCGAAAATATCAGTATCACAGTTATTGCGACAGGGTTTGAAGCAAACAGTATAATGCAGCCCACCAAGCCCGGTAAACCCAAAAAAGTGGAATTGCTTGCAAACAACTACATAACTCCGCCGCGCATAATCCCTGAGAAAAATGAAGAGAGTTTTAAAGTGCATGAAAAAAGACGGGGATCGATCATAACCGACTTTGAAGAAGAAGCCCAGGGTGTTATCGATTTCAGCCTTGACAAGGGTGATAACATGAAGGAACGGAGTGAGAGTGATGGTGAGACCGATGAAGATGGTCAGACAAAACCGGAAGTAACGCTGAGAAAGGTGAAGCAAATGCAGAAGATCCTTCAGAAGGAGGGACTTTCAAGCAAGACAATGAAAGAGAACATTGACACATTTGAGGATGTCCCGGCTTATATAAGGAGAAATATTTCACTGAACTCCTCCGATTCCCAGTCCGGGAGCAAGCTCTCCAAGTTCACCCTCACTTCCGACGATGAGGATGGTCCGGTCCTTCGGGAAAACAATGCCTATCTGAATGATAATGTGGATTAAACAATTAACCTCTGACCATTATATTCAGATTTCCTATATTTGCGCAGATGATCAGAGGTGTATCAGTAATATTGCTCCTTCTGGGATTAACAGGCTCAGTTGTCCGGGCACAGGAACCTGCCAAACCAAAAACCCTTAAACAATGGAATCTTACACAGGATTTCACTGAAGAGGTGATAATCCCTTTTGACACTCTTTTCTCATTATTCCACCGTTACTGTATCAGTGATAAATATTCCCCGCTCAATGCCACCCTGGGAAATTACGGATTACCATTTTACCAGTTGAATTTCTTCGACCGCCTTACTGAGCCGGACGATTTCCTGAGTGCATACTATTTCCCTTTCATGTACACTCCGGGGAAAGCCATGTTCATGAACACGCAGGTTCCTTTCACCGAACTTGTATGGACCCTGGCCGGGCCAAGAGAAACATCAGAACAGACATTCAGGGTACGTCATTCGCAGAATGTGAACCGGTATTTTAATTTCGGACTTATTTACGATATAATTTTCAATCTTGGTCAGTATGGTTACCAGAGGGCTGATAATAAGGATTTTACGTTTTATTCATCATATACCGGACTGAAATATAAAATGTATTTTTCTGCGGGTATAAATAACCTGACCTCCTATGAGAACGGCGGTATAACGGACAATGAACAACTTAAGCTGCTTGAAACACGTGATGTGCCTGTTAACCTTGGTGGACTCAATTTAGCAACCAGCATTTTGAAAAACAGCAATATCATGCTGGTTCAGAGATATACTGTAGGTGTACATGCTGCTACTGCTGATTCGGTGAAAACGAAATCTTCAGGTTTTCTGGGCCTGAGCGGCACTTTTTCGCATATCTTCATCTGGGACAGAAGCAAGAGGACCTATTCAGATGACTATCCGGCTGCAGGCTTTTACGACACAGCATACATAAGTACATCAGCCACTTTTGATTCACTGACTTCACGTTCCGTCAAAAATACAATACGGTTTGATTTCACAACCAATGAGGAGCGGAAATTCAGGCTCGGCGGAGGTGTCGGACTGAGAAATGAATTATTCAGGTACAGTCAGATAATACCGACACATGATACAAATTTCGCTGATACCCTGACCTGGAATAAAAGCAACAATGTTCTTGTGGGAAAACTCTTTAACAATATCGGCGATAAATTCAGGTGGAGCGCCAACGGGGAATTATTCCTGACCGGTTACAGGGCAGGTGATTTTAATTTGAATGGGAAGATCTCCAAGTCGTTCGGATGGAAAAAAGGAATAGCAAAATGGGATATAACCGGAAGCATTATCAACAGACAACCATCTTTCTGGTATACCCGGTGGGGAAGCAATCATTTTGAATGGCTTTTGGATATGAAAAAGGTATTCAGGGTAGAGCTTGGCACCAGATTTACCTATCCCGCCCGAAAAACGGAGCTGAGGTTTGACTATGCAATTATCGACAACTATACCGATTTTGACACTTTTGCACTTCCATCTCAGCATGAAGGAGGATTATCGGTAGCTTCAGCAATGGTGAGCAAAGAATTCAGAGCCTGGAAATTTCACCTTGCCACTGATGTTCTGGCTCAGATCAGCAGTAATCCTGATATCCTCGATCTTCCGCTGGTATCGGTCCGTTCAACCGGTTATTTTGAGCATCTTTTCAGGTTCAAATCAACAGGCGGGAAGCTGAACACACAGCTCGGAATCGACCTGACTTACCATACCCTGTACCATTCATACTCATATATGCCTGCCACCGGAAGGTTCTACAGGCAGGATCAGGTAAGGACAGGCAATTATCCCTTTATTGATGTTTTTATAAATCTGAAGCTGAGAAGAGCCAGGATCTTTATAATGTACGATCATGTCAACTCGGGTTTTATGGGGTATGACTACTCTATGATACCCTCTTATCCTATGAATTTCAGGATGATACGCTTCGGAACCGCCTGGACTTTTTATAATTAAAAAATTGTTGTACCTTTGCGGGCGTTTTTCAAAACAAAAACGCTTGTTTAACTAATGCAAAATCTTTGGTAAAGAAAGCAATTTTTTTAATTCTGATTCTGGTGGCGGGACTTATTTCCTGTTCCGATGACCAACAGCTCCTTAAAAGAAACAATATTGATCCTTTTACCTCCGATCTTGATTCTATCAGGCAGAGAGGAAGACTGATTGCGGTAACAGACATTAATTCAACAAATTACTTTGTTTATAAGGGAGAACCGATGGGTTTCCACTATGAATTGCTCAAAGCATTCACCGATCACCTGGGTGTTGACCTGGAACTGATCGCTGAAGATCACCTTGAGAATGCTTTGGATTTGTTGAAATCCTGCAATGCTGACATACTTGCAATAGGTCTTACAGTCAACTCAGCCAGAAAAACGGAGATCCTTTTTTCTGATCCTATAATTCAGACAAGACAGGTTCTGGTGCAACGAAAACCATTCTACTGGCGTTCCATAACATCAGACGCCCTGAACAGACTTCTTATCAGGAATCAGCTTGACCTTGCGGGGAAGACTATATTCGTGCAGGAAAATTCCTCTCACTATGAGCGACTTATGTCGCTTTCAGCTGAAATTGGCGAAAACATCGAGATTGTTGAGGTCGCCTGGAAAGCCGAGGAACTTATCAGGAACGTGGCAAAT
>CAZKMH010000444.1:0-3684 GCA_964553395.1 uncultured Rikenellaceae bacterium
AAATTAATTATATTTCAGATAATGAGATAATTATTTTTGCTGATATAGATATGGTAAAAGCGATTTTGCGAAATCTTGTTTCGAATGCAATAAAATTTACAAACAATAGCGGATCAATAAATATCAGTGCAGAACAAACACATTCAAACATAACAATATCCGTCTCGGATAATGGTATTGGAATACCGCCTGATAATTTATTTAAACTGTTTGATATTTCACAAATTCAAACCACAACAGGTACTGCAAATGAAGGAGGAACAGGTTTAGGGTTAGTGCTTTGCAAACAATTTATAGAAAAACACGGAGGTAAAATCTGGGTAGTTAGTGAAGTAGGGAAGGGTAGCGAATTTAAATTTACTTTGCCAACATTTACAGAACATATGAATGATATAAAGAATAGAGAAAAAAATAGTGTATGACAAAAAAAATTACTGCGACCATCTGACACGATCAATGCATACTGTCTGCAGGTCAAAATAGAGATTCCCGGAAAAGTAAAATTTATTATTTTTACAGGCATGAGAATATTTGTTACAATTATTTTACTTGGTGTCTTTACGGGATTAGAAGCACAAAAACGTCCTGAAGTTTTTACTGCCGACAAGATCGCCCTTCTGATCCCTGATTCATTGACAAAAACAACCACTGGCATTGCAAATTATATCAACTCCGGCTTTTCAGGTCAAAAGGACAAATCACGTGCTATATTCATCTGGATCACAAAAAATATCCGGTATGATATAGAGAACATGTTTGCCATAAATTTCTATCAGAATCCTCAGGAATTAATCGACAAGGTATTAATAACAAAGAAAGGCATTTGCAGGGATTATGCCGAGCTCTTTAATGATATTTCAAATAAAACCGGGATAAAATCATTTGTCGTTTCCGGATATACAAAACAAAATGGATTTGTCGATTATATACCACATGCCTGGTGTGCCGGTCTGATTGATTCAACCTGGTATTTATTCGATCCGACATGGGGTTCCGGATATGTTAATAATGCAAAATTCATCACACAGGTAAATAACTATTACTTTATGACCACTCCTGAGCAGCTGATAAAATCACATATGCCTTTTGATCCGTTGTGGCAATTTTTAAATTATCCGGTCACAAATCAGGAGTTTTATGAAGGTAAATTCCAGATAAACAAGGCAAAGCCATATTTTAATTATGCTGACACATTAGCTGTATATGAAAATCAGTCTGAAATAGAACGCATGCGATCGTCGTCTGAAAGAATTGAAGCAAATGGTGTTAAAAACTCATTGATTTTTGACAGGTTGCAGCATAATAAAAGAGAGATTGAATACTATGAAAACAAATTGCTTGTCGGGCAATTTAACGCAGCTGCAAATATGTATAATGAGGGCATTCATAAACTGAACAGCTTTATTAATTACAGAAATAAACAATTTATTCCAAAAATGACTGATTCCGAAATCAGACAGATGGTGGATGATGTTGAAATTTCATTTAACAACTCCCGATTGAAGCTGAAAGAAATTAATAATCCAAATTCAGATATTGCAACATCTATAATTCAACTGAACAGATCAATTGATGAAGCTACTTTAAACTTAAATGAACAGAGGACTTTCCTGAATAAATACTTTAACACAGGAAAATTATTAAGAAAATCTTTATTCTACAATTATACCTGGATGGGTATCCCTTTAGGAAAATGATGATTATATCTATGAATCACAGCCCGGAAGAAGCCATCTGAATTATTCGGGTGAAAGAGATGGCAATAAACTATATGGTGGTGAAAAGATTTTAACAACGGGGTAACACAGAGTTTTCACGGAGTCCCACGGTTATTTTAATTAAGGTACTAACTCTGTGTCTTGCTCCGTGTAACTCCCCGGTAAATAAAAAGGTAAAAGACTTTCGGATAAAAACCGCTTTAATAATCACTAATCTGGAATAATTTTTGCTGTTTATTGATTAACACCTGTTTCAGGAAAACCTTACCATGCAGGATTATACCATTGTGTATGAAAACTATAATACTTTTGGCGTTGTCGGTTTTTATATTCCCGGTTACTTTGACCGGACAGACGAGTAAATTCGAAATTCTTTCTGAGTATCGGAAACCAGGCTCTCTGTATTCAAAACAGTCTCCGGATAATCAATTATCCATCAATTCAGATATAAATTCCGATTTATTCAATGAAAGAATATATGAACCTGATTTTAACTTAAAACAAAAAAGATTCAGTATTGAGTCACCTGTTATAAAGTCAACTGATAAAACATTATTGGCTGAAATATATCCGGGATCCGACAGATTTTACGCTAAAAGACCTTATATGGCTTCTCCGTATGAAAAGTCCTTCATTATAAAGCCGGATACAACAGTTAAATACTATTTGATAATTAAAGATCCTGTTTCCAAAAGGATCACAAAATAAACGGCTGCCAGAACGGACCCTGCCAGAATAAATATGTAATTTCATTGGGGGAATCTCAATATAAGAATACCTATGGAGCATTATACAATTATTATGCGATTGCAGATTACAGGAATATATGCCCTACCGGTTGGAGAATGCCAATAAAAAACATGGATTCTCTTTAATATGTATCAAAAAAGGTGATGATAAATAAACAGAATGAAGCATTTTATTGCAATTATACTTGTATCGATTCCTGTTATTACCTGTTCACAAAGTAATGATTATAGTATCGTAGATAATTATGTCGATTCATTAACTGTTTATGAAGATATCCCGATATCGGAGTTAACCGGAAAATTAACTATGCCTTTCAGTTCGGATTTACTTAAAACCAGGGCAATTTTCTATTGGTTGGCAACCAATATTGAGTATGATTTTACAGACAAAGAAACAAATCTATGGACAAATTATCCGTCTGTCAAAGCAAAACTTAATGACACATACAAATTCAGGAAAGGAGTCTGCAGTGGTTATTCTTACTTATTCAGGCACATGCTGGGATTGTCCGGGATCAGGAGCAAAGTAATAACCGGTTACTCAAGGACTGATTTGAAAAACTGTTTCCCGCATAATCCTGATCATGCCTGGAATTCCGTTAAAATTGAAAATAAGTGGTATCTGTTCGATGTAACCTGGGCAAGAGTTACAGCAAAAAAAGTAAATGATTTATGGTTTAAAACCGACCCGGAGATCTTTATTCTGAATCATTATCCATTGTATGAACCTTACACATTTACAGAAGAGCAATATTCTCTTGAGGAATTTTATCGGTTCCCCATTTACACCCGTTCATTCTATGATTTAAAATTCACAGATGACATTTCAAAAACCGGCCATTTTAATGCAGTTAATGATTCTGTTACTTTTATTATAAAACCGGACTTCAAATGTATACTGGTAACCAGGTTATATGATATTGAAAACAAAGGATGGATCCCCGCTCAACCGGGAGCATTTGTAAGCGGTGCTGATTTTTTCAGGCTTTATATTCCGAAAAAGGGCAGCTTTGTGCTGAAACTCGGAGCGCTAAAACAGGATGACAATTCTTTTGCAGTTTACGATGAACTGGTGTACTACACAATTGAAAACAAATAAAAACGGCAGGTAATAATAAAAATGCGGGAAAAAGGATTTATAGCGATCTGGTTGTTCATGCGCACCATTTTTGTACCATCAGGAAAGGTACAGGGATGTTTTTCATCCCGGTTTTCAT
>CAZKMH010000445.1:0-3665 GCA_964553395.1 uncultured Rikenellaceae bacterium
CTCTTCATTGCATCAGTTGGCTGTTATATTTGTTGTCATAAAGTTCCAGGGTTCATGATGCGACGGAGTCCTCCTGTTTACAATCTCATCAAATTTTCCGGCAAGTTCAGGATATTTTTCTGAAACGTCAGTGGTTTCGGCCGGATCGTTTGAAAGATCATAAATTTCCCATTCTGGCTGAGGATTCCTCATTACACGTTTAACTCCTTTAAGATTACCCATTCTTACTGCAAGCTGCCCGCCGAATTCCCAATAGAGATATTCATGCTGTTTTTGTTTATTTTGCCTGCCGAGCAGCGTGGGAAGATATGATACACCGTCGGTCTGTGTCAGCTTCAGTCCTGCTATCTCAGCTGCTGTTGCCATAAAGTCGTAATGAACCGAAACAAGGTCAGTTACACTTCCTGGTTTAATCTTTCCGGGCCACCATACAACGAAAGGTTCGCGTATTCCGCCTTCATATACCTGGCTTTTTGATCCCTTCAACCCTCCTGAGCTGTTGAAGAATCCCGAATCGGTCCCTCCTCCTCCCGCAGGTCCGTTGTCACTTGTGAAAACAACAATGGTATTTTTTTCGATGCCAAGCTCCTTAAGCTTGTTGAGGATCAGACCAACTTTCTGATCCATTCTCGATATCATTGCTGCATAAGCGGAATTCGGCCTTGGATGCGGGGTATAACCTCCGCCGCCTGTATATGGCTTTTCATTGAAAACACCATTGTACATTTCGAGGCTTTCATCAGGCACCTGAAGGGCTTTATGCGGAACCACAACTGCAAGGTAAAGGAAGAAAGGATTGTTCTTATTTTGTTCAATATACTTCAAAGCTTCATCCGACATTAAGTCGAGTGAATAGGCATTGCCCTGGTATTCCTTGTATTCATCCGGTCCGTGAGGAGATTTGGGGTCGAATACAGGATGAACAGTAAACTCCGGATTATCGAGCTTTTCCATCTTACCATTCCTCCAGAGGAATGAAGGATAATGATTGTGGGCATGGTTCTGGTCGTTGTATCCGTAAAAGAAATCAAATCCCTGTTTGCCGGGAGCCCCGGTGGAATTCATGGAACCAAGTCCCCACTTTCCAATAATTGCAGTTGAATAGCCTGCTCTTTTGAGCATTTTTGCAACCGTTTCCGTATTTTCAGGAAGCGGCATCTGACCTTGTTCCGCAGGATTTTCGCTCTTTATCTCGAAGTTGTTCCTGACATAGCTGTGCCCAAGGTGCTTCCCTGTCATCAGGCAGCACCTTGCCGGGGCTGATACAGGTGCAGAGGAATAATGCTGTGTGAACCTGATACCTTCCTGTGCCATGCGGTCGATATTCGGGGTCCTGATATATTTCGATCCATAGCATGCAATATCACCATAGCCCAGATCGTCGGCCATGATGAATATAATATTCGGCTTTGAAGACCTGCCCTGTGCTGAGCTGTTATTACTCACAGGAAGGAGTGCCAGCGCTGCCAAACCTGTATAAAGGAGTGAGGAATCTTTCATAGTTTCGATTTTATCTCAATATCATTTCAGGAATTTAGCCCGGTATGTTGGTGATGACATTCTGCGTGCAACAACCTTGCAAACCTCCACCGGAATATCTGTTTCAAGAATGTCTGCACCCTTCCTGTAAAAATCGTTGTAATCTTTTTCCAGGTGACGAATATCGGGTACACGGCCACTTATAACTTCAAGATCGAGATTCCTCGACGTGCCAAGGATGCAAAGTGCGCCTTTCTGATGGATCATGTCGAAAATCCTGGTATCGGCAGGCATCTGGTGGCTTACAAAAGCAACCACATTCGACCACGGTACTCTTGTCTGATCGAATTCCTTCAACTTTTCAGGGTTTGGTATGAAGACCTGCATCATTATATATTTGTTCATGTTATAGCAGATCTTTGCCTCATCGAATGTATAGGCCATTATTATTGTATAAGCCTCAGCCTTGCTTTCTTCGACTGCCCTCACCCTGTCCTGCATTGAAACTTCCTTTTTGTCCATCACAAGGATCGCCCTGCCCTTTGCCCATTTCAATACCTCTTTCAGTGTATGGATCTTATTATCAGTAACATTTCCTTTTACATCCTTCAGCCGGAGATCCTTAAGCTCCTTCAGTGTAAAATCAGAAATACGGCCTTTCCCTGTCGATGTGCGCTGTAGGGTGGGATCGTGCATGACTACCAGAATACTGTCCTTTGTCCAGTGAGGATCGATCTCCATCATGGAATATGTGTGCTTAAGCGTATTCTCAAATGTCGCAATGGAGTTCTCGCAAAGGTGATTTTCAGGTCCTCCCCGGTGAGAGCTTATAAAACAAACGCTGTCGCCTGTATAGCGGAACATAGCCTTGAGATCATCAGGCGATTTGATTTTCAGGTAATGCTTTCCTCCTTTTGGTTTGCCCGGACCTGAAAAACCAGGGACCCCTGCAGATTGCAGTAAAAATGCTATTAATATTATACGAAAGATTGTCATACAATGTTTCATCTTCTTTTTCAATTAAAAAGATTCATAAACAAAGATCAGAAAAAATTAAGGGGCTGTTGACTAAGTCAAAATCCTTTAACCGCAGAGAGCGCAAAGGAAAGACGCAAAGTTCGCAAAGCGCTGAAATTATGTGTCTTAGCTTTGCGTTCTTTGCGACATCTTTGCGTTCTTTGCGGTTAAAAAGGATTTTTTTAACAATCCCTTAATCATCCATTGCTCATCTCAATACCCGGGAATCTTCCTTATCGTTTATGCGATCATCCATTCCGAAATTAGATGCCCCCCTCTGAAGGAAGGCAATTTAATTTCTTTTTTTTATAAATCCTGGAAGGCACACAAAAATTCTTTCATTCGTACTTAAGCGATTTTGCCGGATTTGTATATGAAGCTTTAAGTGAGTGATAGGTTACCGTTCCAAGCGCCAGTATGATTGCCCCGGCCACTGTGATGAGGGCCGTTTTGATACTGAATCCCACCCTGTATGCAAAGGCATTTAGAAGCTTCCCTGTCAGCCAGTATGACAGAGGTGCCGCAATAATTGCTGCAACCAGCACAAGTATCAGTATTTCACGGTATAGCATCAGTACTACATTTTTGACGGATGCACCATACACTTTGCGGATAGCAATCTCCTTAGTCTTTGTCTTCGTAATATAAGATGAAAGGCTTAATAAGCCCAGAACAGAGATCAGGATACAAATCCATGAAAAAATCTTCACCAGTCTGTTCTGCTGCTGGTCTTTTTTATACAGCATGTCAAAATTCCTGTCAATAAAAGAATAATCTGAAGGAAACTCATCCGAAAACTCCTTCCATGTTGTTTCAATGTATTTCATGGTCTTCATTAAGTCTTGCCCTGCCATTTTTACAAGTAACTGTCCACCTTCCTGACCCTGTAACCTGAGAACCATCGGTTCGATTGGATTATGTAATGAGGCATAATTGAAATCCTTCACAACTCCAATGACTACACCGTCAAAATACGGTATGCCATCGGCTCCGAAACTTTGCTGTAACCTCTTTCCGAGTGGTTCATTCCACATCATTTTTTTTGCAAGTGTTTCATTTATAATAAACGCTGACCTGTAATCAGATGAAATTTCACGGTTAAAGTCTCTTCCGGTCAACAATGTTATTTCCATAGTTCTGATAAAATCATAGCTGGTATAAAGGCTGTA
>CAZKMH010000446.1:0-3635 GCA_964553395.1 uncultured Rikenellaceae bacterium
AATTGCTAATGGCTTTACCTAAAGGTCCAGAAAGGTTTTCAATTATTGCCGTTGGTTTTAGTTAATGATTGAGGAAAGTTTTTAATAATTGTTGTTGGCTTCGGCCGACGGCAATTAATACTAAATGAATTTAATCATCCGGAACTAAATTAACTTAAAAAAGAGGTCATCTGCATCGGCAATTATCTTTCTCTTTAAGAGAAGTTCATGGATTTTTAAATTGCCGTTGGCTTTAGAGCTTTGGCTTGAATCCTGCTTTTATCGCCTCTGCCCTGCTTATTTCCTTTACCTTTATTTTATAATTTACTTCACTGCATGTTACCTCATAGGGTATATCCCTGCCTACATATATGTTCCATTCCTCCAGCGTCATGTTCCTTGTAAGAAGAGAACAGATATCCATAACCAGATAATCATTGTGAACCGGACGGCTCACAAGATTGCGGACTCCTTCAAAGGTTCCGGAAACAATCAGCTGCCCGTCGGGACTGAATTGCATTTTACTAACATTAGCTTCATTGTCAGAGATAGTTATGGGTGGTTCTGTAAGATTATTAATGTCTTTTGCATTGTAGATCCTTATGTAATTATCGTTACCGGCCGTCGCCATCTGACTGAATACGGGATTGAACCGGATATCGTTAACCTGTGCCGTATGAGCCTTCACCTGAGTCATCATTTTCCGTGAACTGATATCCCAGAGTTCTACGGTTCCTTCAGCATTTCCGATAGCCAGGATATTATCATCAGGTTTGAACCTGATTACCCTGATATCCTTCTGGCCTGTTTCGATCCTGTAATTATCTGAATAGTTTTCCGGATACCAGACAACAACCCTGTTGTCAGCTGTGATCCCGGCCAGGTAGTTTCCATTTGATGTCATATCAATCGAATTGATCCTGTCAGTTTCTGTTTCAATACTTGAACCCGACTTTGAGGAAAGATCCCACTTATAAACCCTGCCATCAAGTGATGCAGAATAGAGGAATTTACTATCAGAAGTGAAGTTCAGTGAGTTTATTCTGGAAGAGTGCCCGGTTAGCTCAAATTGCAGTTTGCCCTCAGAAAGCGGGATCATATGAATAGAAGAATTACTTTCTCCTGCAGCAAGCCATGATGCATCAGGACTTATTGCCAGGACTTCAATTACCTGCTTGCCTGAATAGATAAGCCGGGAATTCTGTGTCTTCCCGTTAAGGGTCCATCTCAGGACCTGCCCGTCAGAACCTGATGTAATGAAATCCCTGCTTCCCGGAACAAAAGCAATACTTTTAATTTCACCGGTATGAGCTTTGAATGTTTTAAGATTGGCGTTACCATACTGCTGTGCTATACTATATAACCCTGAATATATATCCGCATCATTTTCCGGACCGCCGTTTTTCTTATTAAACAGGTATGCCTGGTATGCAAGCAGGGTCTGAAGATCTTTCTGCCCCTGGAACTGTAGCGATTTAAGTGACATCGACTTGCCAATTGAAAGCATCCTGAGTCGTACCGCAGTATTCTTACTTTCAGTAGCATCGGCAGCAATCCGGTCGGACTTTAACCTTGCACGTTCTGCCGAATCAGACTTTATCAGTGCTACTCTCTCCAGTTTTTTTGCTGCAACCACATTCATTTCTGCAATACTTGTCTGCTTTTGAGCGAGCTCTCTTTCACGTAATGCCTTTGCTTCATTATTTTTAGCGATGATCGCAGTGGAATCTGCCTGGCTTTTCTCCTTCAATGCCATAATTTTCTCTGATTCAACAAGTGCCTTCTCCCTGTCGGCAGATACTTTTTGAATGAAAGCAGACAACATTAAACCCAGGGCAACAATTGTAGCTCCACCAAAGATAGTTGTCAGAATCCTGCTCCGGATCACCTTGTTCCTCTGCAACCGCATTCTTCTGTCTTCCTCTTCAACAAACTCTTTTTCGCTTGTTCTGAGATAAACCATTGTCCTTTCAAAAGCGGGATTGTATCTCCTTGCCCAGGTGAGAGTCGGTTTTTGACTTTCGCGCCAGTTTAATGCCAGCTGAAGATCCGGAGTCCTCAGCAACCCTGCTCTGCCCTGCTGGTACATAGCTGATGAATCCGACAGTTGCAGGTACATTTGTACCGATATGGTTTCTTTATCAACCCACTCACCGAGACGATCCCATAACCCAATCAGGCTTTCATGCGAGAGATCGATTATTGAATCATCATTCAGTGGAATGTCATGCCGTGGAGTAAGAAATGATCTCGACGGAGTACGGAACTTTTCAATAACATCTATAAGTTCTTCGGTACTGCATTGTGCTATTGCCTTTATTGTGGCTACTGATGAGGGATGCCGTATTCCTTTTTTTTCATTGCCTTTTTCGGTGATCTCCCTGAACATTTTTTCACATATTGCTTTTCCGCGCTGATCAAGCTCACCATAAGCTTCGTTGGCATGAGCTGACATAGCATTCTTCATGGTTCCGACTGAATCATAATCAGTCTGACCTATCGGCCGGCCTGTGTCATTAAGCTCCTGCCAGTGACTCCATGTTCTCATAAGGGCATGCTGTAACACAGGAAGTTGATCGGGCCGGTCTCCAATTTCATCCAGAAGTTCTTCAACAAATGACTGATCTATTTTCGCCCCCGCATATTTAACAGGACCCTCGATCACCTGCCTGTAATTATCCCTGTCCATCCTCGGTACCAGAAAGTTACTTGTATTTATCAGTTGTGTAAGACCCTGATAATGTGCACACTCCCCAATAAAATCGGCGCGCATTGTAACAATTGTGTAGACACGTGAATCAGAAACGCTGATGGCGCTCACAAGGTTTTCGATGAATTCAGCAGTGTGAATACCACCGGCTCCATCAATTTTGAGGGCGCTGTATCTGAAAAGCTCCTCAAACTGATCAATAACCAGAAGTACTTTCTCGTAACCCCTTATAAGATGTTTCTTTAATGCAATTGATATACCGTCAGATTCCCTGTGAAGGTCTTTAAGTATAGTCTCGATCGGCACCTTTTTGAGTCCGGTTTCCTCAATGTTTTCATTAATTGCCTTTCCGAGATTCGCGAACGGATCACTTCCCGGCCTGAAGACAACGATTCGCCAGTGAGAAGATTCTTTCAGCCCGAGTTCTCTGATCTTCGGCAGCACACCACAATATACAAGTGATGATTTGCCACTTCCCGAAGCGCCTGTCACGGTAACAAACCGGTTCTTAAGAAGCTTGTTAAGAACCTCTTCGTTCTCCTTTTCACGGCCAAAGAAGAGTTCACTTTCTTCGGTGGTGAACGGTCTCAGCCCGGGAAAAGGATTAAAGCCGGAGATCTCTTTTTTCGATTTCATCTATGTATTTAAGTATTTCTAGTGAGTGTTCAGGAAATTTGTAATGATACTTCTCCACTGCCTGCAATGGAAGAACATAGCAAATAGCCCTGGAATCGTGGCCTGTAATACTATCAAGGACATTCTCATAAAAAACGTTTGCATGAAAATCCGGTGAACCGGGAGTGCCTTGCCACAGAATACAGTTTCTATACACAGGCAGCAATTCCGGGATAATTCCTCCGGCATATTTCATTTCTCCTGCAAGGAAAAACAGATTCTCTTCGGGCAGTCCATCGAAAATCGATTCAAGAAAGTTTATTTTTTCGTA
>CAZKMH010000447.1:0-3627 GCA_964553395.1 uncultured Rikenellaceae bacterium
CTTATGCTATTTATTTGCTTGCAAAGCTTTTTATTGCAAAATGATTTAAATTTGTAAATTGTTTAAGGGTAATTAATGAAATCAATAAATATTGGAAATCTTTCCGTTACAGTGCCTGTTATACAAGGCGGTATGGGAGTTGGGATTTCTCTTTCAGGATTGGCAGCTGCAGTTGCAAATGAAGGCGGAATCGGAGTAATATCGAGTGCAGGGCTTGGTCTTTTATACAAGGATTTTTCTGATAACTTTCTTGCCGCAAGCATCCATGGCTTAAAGGAAGAAATACGAAAAGCACGGGAAAAGACACGTGGTATCATCGGCGTAAATGTAATGGTCGCAATGACCAATTTTGCTGATATGATCAGAACTTCCATATCAGAGAAAGTGGATATCATTATAGCCGGGGCAGGACTTCCGCTGGATCTTCCTTCATTTTTAAAGAAAGGGAGTAACACCAAACTCGTTCCGATTGTCTCATCAGCCAGGGCTGCGAGGATAATTTGTGAAAAATGGAAGTCCAATTATGACTATCTGCCTGATGCAGTTATAGTTGAAGGGCCCAAGGCCGGAGGGCATCTGGGCTTTAAAGTGGAACAGATCGGGGATAGTAATTATAAGCTTGAGAAGCTCGTTCCGGAAATCGTCAATGAGCTTAAACCTTTTGAAGAAAAATACGATAAGGCCATACCATTGTTTGCAGCGGGAGGAATCTATACGGGTGAGGATATAAGTAATATAATGAAGCTTGGAGCAGCAGGTGTTCAGATGGGGACCAGATTCGTGACAACTGATGAATGCGATGCCCCTCTGGCTTTTAAACAGGCTTACCTTGATGCTGATGAAAAAGATATTGAAATAATAAAGAGTCCTGTGGGCATGCCCGGACGTGCTATCTTTTCAAATTTTATTCAGAAAGTGAAAGACGGAAAGAAACAACCGAAAAAATGTCCGTTTAAATGCATCAAAACATGCGACATAGACAAAAGTCCTTACTGCATTATCATTGCACTCATAAACGCGCTTAAAGGTAATTTTGAAAATGGTTTTGCATTTGCCGGAAGCAATGCATTCAGAGCTACTAAAATAACATCGGTTAAAGAGATCTTTCAGTCGCTCTTAAAAGAGTATAGGGAAAGCAAATAGCGCTGTAAATCAATTAAATAGTACGTGCAGTCGAATGGCGGATGCTGTTACAGCTCAGCCGCTTATAAAAAGGCTTTTGCTGGAATATTCAGGATCGCAGGTCAGGTTTACCTGTAATTTTCGCCATCCTGCTTCATCGCCGGGGGTAGGGATATGCGTGAGATGCACTTCGCAACCACGCAGCTGTTTCAGGTTTTCCAGTGCCATTTTAGCTGCCGGATTCGATAAAGCGCTTATTCCAAGCACAATCAATGTCTCATCCACATCAAGACTGACCATTTTGCCATTCAAAATGTCTTTTTTCAGATGTGTTACCGAATCAATTATGTTTTCGGGTAGAAGGTACATTTTGCCGGGAAGTCCGGTCAGGTGCTTGGTAGCATTTAAAATCAGACTTGAAGAAGCATGCATCAGCGATGAGTTCTTACCGGTAACGATTGTACTGTCATGCAATTCAATCGCGGCTCCGCAATATATCCCCGCATTGCCTTTTCCGCACTTTTCAGCCTCTTTTGCAGCATTTCTTGCCGGCACCACCACTTTCCGGTCTTCAACTTTAGCTCCGGCTTTATTCATGATACCGGTAATCCGGTCCAGCGTGTTTTTTTCGACAAGTCCCATAACGTATTCCACTGCGCACCTGAAGTATCTGCGGATGATCTCCTGGAAGGATGCTTCTTTGATAATACGTTCATTTACAATGCCGGCACTTGCGCGGTTTACTCCCATATCAGTAGGAGACTGATACATAGATTCACCTCCTGTTATTGTCTCTATAATCCTTTTAAGCAGATGAAATGCTTCTATATCACGGTTATAATTCGCGGTCTTTATATTATATGCCTTTAAGTGATGTTCATCAACCAGTACTATGTCCTCAAGATCTACAGTGGCAGCTTCATAGGCAAGATTTACCATATGATCAACAGGCAGGTCCCAGATCGGAAATGTTTCGAATTTTGCATATCCGGCTTTATTCCCGTTTTTATATTCATGGTAAAGATTACTCAGGCAGGTGGCAAGTTTACCGCTTCCCGGCCCGGGTCCTGTGATTATTACAATAGGTTTGGAAGACAGGATATATTCATTGGCCCCATATCCCTGATCGCTTACAATCAGGTCAATATCAGTAGGATATCCCTTTGTCGGATAATGTAAATATACCTTGATCCCCCTTAGCTCGAGCTTGTTCTTAAAGGCTTTTGCAGGTGATTGATTCTGGTATCGTGTAATTACCACCGCTGAAATATCGATACCCCACTCCCTGAAATCATCAATTGTTTTTAATGCATCAACATCGTAAGTGATTCCAAAATCGGCCCTGACTTTTTTCCTCTCTATTGCACCTGCATGAATACACAGAATAACATCGATATTGTCTTTTAATTTCTGAAGAAGACGCATCTTAACATTCGGATCGAATCCGGGCAGCACCCTGGCCGCATGATAATCATATAAAATCTTGCCTCCGAATTCCAGATAAAGTTTATGATTAAACCGGTTAACCCTCTCAAGAATAGCAGATGTCTGTTCACTAAGGTATTTATCATTATCAAATCCAATGCGATCTGCAACTACCATTTTATTGCCTCAGAATATAATTTTCAGAAATAATTCAGGACTTCAATATTAGGAAATTTTTCAGTTCAAAACGTTTTCCGGGTCATAATATAAATAAAGAAAGGGAGCAGTCCGGGACACAATCTCCGAACAGTGAAATTCCGGCAGCCAGTTACTGAGATAAATTAAGTGTCTCATCGGGATTAAGCTCGTAGCTGAAACCTTTCTCCGATGCATTCATGATCAGGACCCTGAAAATAATGAGATTTGCCAGTATCGATTCGGCTTTGTGTGACGGGATCCGGGCAATTTTTCTGAACCTTGATATTGTAATTGATCCGTTTTTCGCCAGATAGTCCAGGAGAGAATTTTCAGTCTTGCTGAATTTTACGAGTACTCCTGATTTCAATTCCTCTTTTCTCCAGACCTGAAGCAATACTCTGTTTGCCACAAGGTTCTGATCGTTCTGTCTGAAGTATGACAGCCACCGCCCGTTTTCATCTTTTGCCTGATATGGTCTTTTATTTCCTTTACTCACGACAACTTCGACAATTGTTTTTCCGCCTGACGTATGTTGTTTTATTGTGTAAGTAATTTCAGGCCGGCAAAACAGCTGAGCAGCTGTATCAACCATATAGATCTCCTCATCAGATCTTATTCCTGCAATACTGCCATTATCCCTTACCCCGATAAGTATTCTTCCGCCATCACTGTTTGAAAAGGCTGATAATGTCCTTGCGATTTTTCTGCTGTCCGAAATGCAGTATTTAAAGTCAAGCTGCTGATTTTCACCCTCTTCTATCAGTCTTTTCAGATAAGTCTCCATTTCTACAGCCTTAGTGACAACCAGTAAATTGCATTTAAATCCCGTGTTGCCGGGTCCCGGCTAATTTTTTAAATGCCTTGACACTTTAAATGTAACAT
>CAZKMH010000448.1:0-3626 GCA_964553395.1 uncultured Rikenellaceae bacterium
CACTGTATTGCAAAAACCGTGACAAGCAACTTACCTTTATTGTCCGTGTTAGCAACTGTGCAAGTTTTTAACACTCAAGACTGAATTACCAAACATAGGGAATTATCTTATAGTGAGTTTTAAGCGAATAATCAAGATATCCTATCAATTCTTTTTTTAAGGTTTTATCCTCCAAATATGTCCTGGTTATATGAAGGATGATTAAAAAACTAATAGGAATAATACTCCAAAGAGATCCAAAAAGTAATGGAAATCCTATTGATTGGATAATCGAACCTAAATATGCAGGATGCCTAACAATTTTATAGAGTCCGGTTTCACAAACAGTATGATCTCTATCGGTTTGTATTCTGACAGTACTAGAAAAGAATTTGTTTTCCTTTTGTGCTTTTAGAAAAAGTAATTGTCCAGATGCCGTTAAGAAAATCCCAATTAGAGATAGACTCCAATGAAAATCAGGGGACCAATGGTAACGACCGGAATCAAGTCCGGCAATAATATACATAGCAATTGTCATTAAGAAAGATAATCCTAACAGCACTTTATCCCATTTTTTGGAACCTTCACCCGGTTTTGCACGTTCAGTTAAAAGTTCAGAATCCGGTTTGAGGAAAGTATAATTTAATGTACCCATTATTAGTCCGATAATTACATATATTAAACCCTGCCAATAATCTATCCTTACAGCGCTGAAAAAAAGAATAAGAAAAAAGATAAAAGTTCCGACAAAATGTTTTAAGATGTAACTTGTTTTCATAGTATTACTTTGTTGAGTTATTAGTTTCTGATATACCAGTCGGTGGAAGCATGGTTGCTAACGGCCCGGCAATAAAGGGCGTTTGTGTTACCCGACGTAAGCGCCGGGCAGGGTCCTGGTACTTTAGCCAGAAAGCTGTCACGGTGCAAGGAGGGTATGGCGCGGTTTTTGGCGTCATGGTACAACCCCCAGGGCCTATACGAGTGTCGCGGTACAAACGAACTAAGTGATTGGTACTTAGTCACCTTACAGATACTTTATAAATGAGCAGTGGTGCAGTGTCGCGATACAAACTGACGGCGGAGCCAGGAATTAGTCACGGTACAGAATCTTTATTGCGGGCACTGGTGCGAAGTCCGGGTGGTGCGATTTGAGGGTCACGTTATAAGAAAGCAGGATGTTCAAAAACCGTGACAAACAAATGACCTTTATTGTCCGTGTTAGCACCAGTACTTTCAATTTCCTTTTCTATCAGTCATTAATACTACTTTCTCCGGCCAAGGAATGTTTTTTGAGTTTCCCCATAGCTTACTGATGAAATCTATGGAAAACCAATCTTCAAATGCATGAAGCCAATAAGCTCCTTTATCTGTAAGAACAATCTGTTGCCCGTTATCTTTTAAGAATCCAATATGAGATAAAAATCTCATAACTCTTCCATATTTACTGTCAAAATCTATTTCAAATTTTCTAGAGAAGTCTTTTTTATTGAACCTGGTTTCGTAAATTCGCCAATAAAGCCAACCTGCCATCTGCATATTTTCGGTTAAATCAATAGAAAGTGCCGTAGGCATTTTATTATGCTCAATGGACTCAATATACTCAGCTACATTAAAGGTATTAAGAAAAAAAATATCATTAAGATAACTTCCACCGCTTGCCCCAAGTCCAAGATAAAGCGGAACTGTAACTGAGCAGTACTTTTCAACTCCCGCTTTCGTGAATGCCCAAACTGAAGACCTTTCAAAATCTGCATTGTAAAAAATATGTTCCAGAATATTTAGCATTTTTCGTCTCTTCAATAACAAAGTTAATTTTGGTTCTTTTTTTATAGCATTTTGTCCTATTTTAGTATAAGGAAATTGAAATAAAGGGTAAGTGGCAGCCTGTTGGACACCCATACTAACCAGGGTATGACCTGCCTGTTCAATTTCTTGATATGTTTGATTGGGCAGTGCAAATATAAAATCAACATTAACGCAATCGAAACCCATGTTTACCGCTCTCTCGACAGATCGTTTTACCTCGCTGGTCGTGTATGGCCTGTGCAACGCTCTTAGATGTCTGTCCTGTAATGCCTCTACTCCTATACTAAGATATTTTACACCAACCGATTTCAGGATATTCAGGTTTCCGTAGTTGAGATCATTCGGATGACTTTCAATATGAATAGAGCATCTCATATTAAAAGATTTATAAAGATGATTTATGATGGTTTCAATGCCATTATTCAGCATTGTAGTAGGCGTACCGCCCCCAATATAAAAAGAAGTAACAGGTCGGCTACCTGCTATAGAAGCATAGTAATCTATTTCCTTAAGAATCGAGACAGTATATTTTTTTATTAAATCAGGATGGTATAATTCTTTATTATATGGACAGTAAGGACAAATATACCGGCAAAACGGAATATGAAGATAAATGCCCAATTCAAAAATATTCTGAAATTTAAGATGCAATTCATTCACAGTAGGGGGAATATTTTCCAGTATAAACTGGCTCTCTCCAGTGATCTGTTTGTATATTTTTTTTTGCAGAAATTTTTTAAGCATATGATTATTTCAGAAGTATTTTATTGCATTTCGAATCGCCGAAGGTTTTAATTTTAAAACCTGATCTATTTCGGCATAACTCAAATATCCGCAATTCTTGCATAGTTCTTCATTATCAGGAAACCTGCAGCATGAATATCTTTTTCCTCCTTCGTAAATCTGACAGATGTTCAAAGGCCTTTCCCAATCATTTCTTAGTGCAGATTTTAAACCAGCCCTGGAATTTAAAATTTTATATTTATTTATATTCTCAATTAATTTGGTTAAAATCTCTATTTTCCCATTATCATTTATATATAAATCATCGTATCCATAATAAGGGGAATGGAAATAGAAAAAGATCCCTTTTATTTGATTCACTTTATTTATGAAATCGCAGAAATCAATAATTTCATTTTTATTATAATTATTAATGGTAAAGTTGATATAAAGTGAGGTGTGTTTTGATGCATATATATTTTGCATGATTCGATCAAATGTTTTTCCCCGTATATGATCATTAGTTTCTTTTAGTCCGTCCAAACTAATAAAAACAGTTTCCGCTGATGTCTCTATTGGATAAGTGCCGTTTGTATAAATGATAGTAGCCAGGAAACCCTTTTTTTGTGCATATTTAACAACATCGTCAAGTTGATATTTTTTATCTCTCCAAAGAAATGGCTCGCCCCCTTCAAAATAAATGGTTCTCCCTCCTTCATTGTAAAAGGAATCAATTAAGTTTTTTGACTCTTCAAAACTTAGAGTAGCAGCTGAACGCTCTGTTATTCTGCAATGAAGGCAATTTAGGTTACATTTATTATGCATAACTAATCCACAAATCAGTGGTGCTTTTTCTTTCAAAAATCTGTAGGTTAATACGTATTTTAATCCATAAAGGAGGTGCTTCATTGTTTAAGTTTTACTCAAACTGCTATAGAATTTGATTTTGTTGATTTACTGTAGTTTAAGTAATCAAAAACTATATTTTGACTTTTTGTATTGGTGCTAACGGCCCGGCAATATGGGGAGGTTGTGTTACCCGACGCAAGCACCGAGCAGTGTCCTGGGACTTTAGCCACTAAGCTGTCACGGTGCAAGGAGGGTATGGCGCGCTTTTT
>CAZKMH010000449.1:0-2263 GCA_964553395.1 uncultured Rikenellaceae bacterium
AAATAAATTGATTTTCAAGCGATTTGCAATTTATTATTCATGATTGCCGATAGTCGTATAATATTTTTATCAAAATTATATCATTCTTTTTGACAATCTTGCATGAATCTCTTTAACCCATCTTTTGCCATCAAGGGACAAATTTCAGGTGTGGTTATGTAAAGATATTTCAAATATTCTCAAAAATGCCTGAGAAAATTATTCCGGAAAAGAAATTTTGAAAACCAAAATGTCTTTTTGAAATTTTTCATAGTGAAATATACCCTTTCAAATGTTTATTCATAAATTCATAAAAAATATGATTATGGAATCAACCGTTCAGTCAATGAAAAGATTTTCAAAAGCTGACCATAGAAGCAGTCTGCCTTCCTTCCTGACAAGTATTTTGATGATATGTCTTATAATCCCTAATCTGACTAACTGCACAGGGAAAGCTCAACCTGCGGGGCAGAAAAAGCCCGCTGTTGCATTGATGCTCTGGGACGAAAAAGCCAAGGAGGGATCCGATTTTGGGGAGTTCCAGATATACAATGAAGGAGAGAGCAATTCCAAGATTACCGTATTCTACACAATAAGCGGAACGGCGAAGAACGGTTATGATTACACGCCAATAGCCGATACTGTTGTCGTTGGAAAAGGAAAATCTATAATGATCCAGGCTATCGACGATGATCTTTCCGAAGGTGATGAAACATTAGTCATAACAGTGAAGCCTCATGCATCATATGAAATTAATCCGAAGCATACATGCAAAACGCTCATCATTCAGGACAATGAAATACCGGATGTGCAGTTTTTAAAACCTTCCTCCAAAGGTATGGAGTCTGTTTCGACGGTAAATATTGAGGTTACATTATCCAAACCTGCCGAAAAGGAAGTAAAAGTGGATTACAGTACCAGAGGTATTGGTGCAAATGAGGACGAAGATTTTGTTCTTCCCTCCGGAACATTGACCATTCCGTCAGGCAAATTGACCCGGACAATCCCTGTACTGATCAAAAGCAACAACGTCCCCGAAGATGACAAAACGGTTATTGTAACTCTGTCAAATCCCGATGGTGCCAACATTGGATTAAATGAGAAACATTTTTACACAATATTGAATGATGACGGAGATGTTCAGCGAAGCTCAATATATGACAGGATATACGGCGTCATCATTGGAACTCGTGCTGCCTCATCAATGGGTGCTGTGGTCGAAATGGTCGTTGATCCGGTTCAGATCGGGAAGATCTTCGGGACATTTGATGAATTTATTCCCTATGTGCATTACAATGTTCCATGGACAAGGCCTGCAGGAGGGACAGAAGATGGGGTTGAAAGGCAAAAGTTGATTGCCACTGCGATTATAGAAAAACAAGACAACATAACCGCGCAGGATTTGCTGAAAGTTTGGGTAAGGGACTGCAAACTTGAGGATATGCATTTTATGACTCAACCCTATGACAAAACGCTTCTTCTCTATGCAAAATGGGGATTGACTCCTGATGATATGCCGAAATCGGTATACGGCATGCCGGGCGACCTGGGACGGAACATCCACCTTACGGCAAGGGTTTTCCATCCTCTGCCATGCATCAATGCGGGCGATCCTGAAGGTGTTATCAGAGACATGAGAGAACTTGGCAATCTTTATTATGACAACAAAGAGGATGAAGCCTTTGCCTGGGGATCAGTATACAATGCTGCGTTGACCCTTGCAATGCTTCCCGGGGCAACAGTCAACTCGGTCATCGGGGATGCGTTGAAATTTGCAAGTCCGGAAATACGCAGTGAGATCGAGCACGGTATAGCAATCGCCGGGAAATACAAGGATAATCCGATGGATCCTGCATTCTGGAAAGAGCTCAACGCCATGTATGCCGATCCTTCAAGTCGTTACTGTGTCGATAAGAGGATCGAGAGATATCCTCAATCTTCCATCTTTGAAAACGTCACATGCGCGTTTGCCATGCTGAAAGCAACGGACGGGAACGTGAAGCAGGCTGTTGTCATCTCCTGCAATCGTGGACGTGATACGGATTGCACTGCAGCAAGCGCTGCCGGTCTGGCAGGCGCGCTCACAGGTACGGAAACGATCCCTGAAGAATGGATTGCAACATTGGAGAAAGGGACTGAGAGAAATCCATATACAAATTCCCATATGACAAATAGTGCAACAGCCCAGGGATTGTACCGCGCGTTGCAGGCAAAGCTCAGTAAGATGTCTGCAGAATTGGAATCAGCAAAGCAGGCGAATGGCGGAAATCTTCCTGCTGGATCA
>CAZKMH010000449.1:2273-3626 GCA_964553395.1 uncultured Rikenellaceae bacterium
GAAAGCAGGGGTCAGTTTCTGAGCTAATCCCGGTTGAATGCAATGGGTATTTACAACCGATAGATATATTTCACAAAATGCATTCCTGTGTGAACTGCGCAATGGATGCGGTGCAGAAATGGTGAAAAACGCTATGGACCAGATTGCCTTTGAAAATAAAATGAATATACATTATATGGTCATTAATTGCTTATAAACCCGATAACCATGAAAAACAGATTCCCGATTTTTATCACCAGCATTTTTCTGAACATCATTTGCCTGGTTTTAATTTCTCCTTTAACAAGTGCCCAGGATAAGGCCGGAACACTGGTAAGCATCCAAAAGTTCGGTGTCCTTCCTGGCAACAAAGCAGATGTAAACCGCGATAATCTGCAAAAAGCAATAGATTGGGCTTCTCCAGGAGGAGCAGCTCTTTGGATAGAGCCGGTTGAAGATCCGTATGAAATCTCCGGCGGAATTATCCTGAAGAAAAATGTGTCATTGATCGGCGTTCACGGACCCACCCCAAGGGGAACGAGACATCCTGCGAAAGCCCAGCCTGTCGGAAGCGTGTTTGCCATCCGCGACAAGGACAAACCATTCATTACAGTCGAAACAGGTTCACAGATTCGTGGAATACAATTCTGGTATCCGGAACAGACAATTAAAGATTCTTCCAAAATAATTCCTTATCCGGCAACAATACAGGTTTCAAAAACAAGCTCAACTCAGGGAATCACACTTTCATGCCTGACTTTCTATGGTGAATACCTAACAATGGACTTTAACGCATCCCGGAAATTCGTCTGTGAACTGATGCTGATTGAACATTGCTATGGATATCCTCTAAGCGGAGAGTTCATCAGGATCGATTACTGCTACGATATCCCTAGAATTCTGCATTGCCATGTCAATCCTTCAGTTCAAAGATTCATTGCCGGTGGATATTCAAGAGACGTAAACGATGCAGTTGCCAGGAAAAAAACATTCACTTATTCAATCAATCATACAGATAACGCTCAACTGATGGACCTGTTCACATTCGCAGCGTATGGTGGCATCCTTCTGGGTGCGGAATCATATGGACAACTCACCAATTTTAATTTCGACTGTGTGACAGTAGGAATACATAAAATGGGTAATAATACAAAAAACCGTAACTGGCAGATTGCACAGGGATCAATTATTGCAAACATCGGTAGAACAATTGAGGAGATTCATCCTATTATCATTGAAGGACAGGGACATACAGCAATGACAAATGTTGAAGCATTCTCCGGTGACAATGGTGCCGTGAGCAACCTTGGAGAATCATGGGATTATATGACTGTCAGGGGCGATCAAAAACTTACCATAAGCATGTTTGGTGCA
>CAZKMH010000450.1:0-3622 GCA_964553395.1 uncultured Rikenellaceae bacterium
TAAGAATCAGGTTCCCTTTATTTGAATTACAAAAGTTATAATAAACTGACTTAACCGGTTTTAAATTTCCAGGTATGAAATCAAGTAAAGTTTCAAGGAGACGGTTTGTCTCCGTAGTTACAGCAGGTTCAGTTTCTGTTGTGGCTTCAGCTGCAGTACCTGCATTTGTGAACTTCAAGGGGATTCAGCAATCAGCCGGAAAGCTTGCCATCCTCGGCGGTGATCCGGTGCGTAAGAATAAACCATGGCACAGCTGGCCATATATTGACAAAAATGTTATTGATTCGGTCGTTAAAACCACCAGCAGCGGGAAATGGTGCAGAATGGGAGTTAAGGATAGTACTGTAACTGCTTTTGAAAATGAGTTTGCAGCAATGCTCGGGGCCAGGTTTTTTGTCGGCACCGGCTCAGGAACCCAGTCACTCAATACCTGTGTTGAAGCCCTTGAGATTGGAGCCGGAGATGAGGTCATAACCTCCCCTTACAGCGATATGGGGACAATTGCTTCAATTCTCGTCTGCAGAGCCCTTCCGGTAATGGCTGATCTGGATCCTGAATCGTACCAGATTGATCCTGATGATGTTGAGAGAAGAATAACTCCAAATACAAGAGCAATAATGCCTGTTCACATAATGGGTGTGCCATGTAATATGGAAAGGATAATGGCTATTGCCAAAAAGCACAACCTGAAGGTTATTGAAGATTCATGCCAGGCACATCTTGCCGAATACCAGGGTAAGAAACTGGGGACAATAGGTGACTTTGGCGCCTTCAGCTTCCAGGAATCCAAAGTGATCTCATGCGGTGAAGGTGGTGGTGTTGTAGGTAACGATGAAATGATGATGGAGAGAATATACACAGTCCAGAATCATGGCACCACACGAAAAGGTATTACCGAAAGAATAGGGCCGAAATACCGTATGACGGAATTTGAGGGTGCAATCCTTATGGGTCAGATACCGGGTTTCCGGGAACGTCATGAAATACGGAACAGGAATGCCAACTACCTAAGATCCAAATTAAAGGATTTCCCGGGGCTTGTATGCCAGAAACAATACGAAGGAACTGCAAGCAGTGCCTATTACAAATTTGCATGGACCTATCACAAAGAACATTTTAATAACGCCGACAGGCTCAAATTCCAGAAAGCCATAGCCGCAGAGGGTGTCGGCTTAACAGGTTATATTTCGAGGGGATTACATAAGGATCCATGGACTCAATACATAATGAACCAGAAAGTCTATCAGAGGATGTATACTCCGGCCAGGCTCAAACAGTATCTGGATGAACTTAATTTTCCCAATTGCGACAATGTTTGCCAGGATGTTCTTGTAATCCCCGGACCCGGTCCCCTTCTCGGAACGACGGAAGACATGGACGATATAATAAATGCAATAATGAAAGTATATGAAAACAGAGATAAATTAAACTCAATTTAATAAAGAACCAGTCCTAAAACTACTACTAATGAAAAAGAAAGAATTAACAAGAAGAAAATTTATCAGAACAGTCTCGGCAGGTTCTGTGGCCGCCGTCGCATCGGGTGCCATTCCCTCGTTCGGGAATTTTACTCCTGTTTCAAATAACACAGGTAAACTGGCAATCCTGGGTGGTACACCTGTAGCTCCTGCCAAAGTATGGCCCGACTGGCCATATATTGATGAAAGGATGGTTGAAGAAATCGTTAAAACAACCAGGAGTGGTATATGGTGCAGGATACAATCTGCAACGGGTACTGTTCCAACTTTTGAGAAGGAATTTGCCAAACTGATGGGTATAAAAACGAGTGTGACCACCGGTTCCGGAACCCAGTCGTTGAATACCTGCGTTGAAGCCCTCGGTATTGGCCCGGGAGATGAAGTGATAACCTCTCCTTATACTGATCCGGGAACAATTTCTTCAATAATATCAAGCCGGGCACTGCCTGTAATGGCAGATCTGGATACAGAGTCGTTCCAGCTCGATCCGGATGATGTGGAGAGCAAAATCACAAAAAAAACAAAAGCACTTATGCCTGTGCATATTATGGGTCAGCCTTGTAATATGGAACGTTTTATGGCAATGGCAAAGAAATATAATCTGAAAGTTATTGAAGATGCATGTCAGGCACACCTTGCTGAATACCAGGGGAAACTATTGGGACTCATCGGCGATGTGGGCTGCTTCAGCTTTCAGACAAGCAAGACAATTGCCTGTGGAGAGGGTGGAGGCATAATAAGCAATAATGAAGAACTATTGGATAAATGCTACACCGTAATGAATCATGGTACAGCACGAAGCGGCCGTACTACAACCATCGGCCCGAAATACCGCATGAATGAATTCGAGGCAGCAATTTTACTTGGCCAGCTGCCGGGAGTTAAAGAACGGTTTGCCACCCGTAACAAAAATGCAGCTTACCTCACTTCCAGGCTGAAGAATTTCCCCGGACTGGTTCCGCAAAAATTGTATGAAGGTACCACAAGCGGTTCGTTCTACCTCTATGCAATGTCATATCATAAGGAACATTTCAATAATGCACCAAGGGAAAAATTCCTTAAAGCACTTGCTGCCGAAGGTATCAGCCTGAGCCCATATATCGCAAATGGTCTGCACAAGGAGCCATGGACACAGCATATTCAAACGTTACCTGAGTATAAGAAAATGTACGGGACTGCACGATTAAAGAAATTCAATGCGGAACTTAATCTTCCGAAGTGCGACCAGGTATGTCAGGAAATGGCTATGATATGGGCTTCAGGTCCCCTGCTTGCAGCTCAATCGGATATGGACGATATCATCAATGCAATCATGAAAGTCTATGATAACAGAGACAAACTGAATTCCATCTGATTGTTAATTAATTCACAGAACGACTTTTTCAATTTAATTTATTGATAAAGAACAGGTAACTATTCTTATTAATTGTAACTAACCGAAACTATTCAGCTATGCAAAAAGATCTCATCAATTTAACTGATGGAAAGATATGTATACTAAACATTGCCATCAGAGTAAGTATGATAATCTTTTTTATGCTTCTATCCCTGACATCGGGATTAGCTAAAAATGATTATCCACCGTCCGAAACGGACATTACCGCTGCCACTGAAGCAACAGAAATGCAGCAGGGTACGGTTACAGGAACAGTAACTGATCAGAGTGGATCGCCAATTATCGGGGCCACAGTTGTTGTAAAAGGAACTGCTATCGGAGCAAATACCGATGCTTCCGGAAGATTTAGCTTAACGAGGGTTCCGATGAATTCGATCCTGGAATTTTCCTTTATCGGGATGACAGCTCAGGAAATCCCGTACAAAGGTCAGCCAACTATAAGTGTTATAATGGAACAAAGTACTCTGACACTGGATGATGTTGTCGTTATTGGCTATGGTACTGTTAAAAAGCCGGATGTAACCGGCGCTGTTGCAGTAGCGCCTGTAAAGGATATGGCACAGGCTGTCGCGGTAGCTTCATTTGCTGAGGCACTTGCCGGTCGTATAGCCGGAGTAAAGGTCAGTGCCATGGATGGTCAGCCCGGCGGAGACATTAATATAAACATCAGGGGGATCAGCTCCCTGACACAGAGCACGGCGCCCTTATTTGTCGTCGATGGTTTTCCTGTTGAGAACCTTGACCCGAC
>CAZKMH010000451.1:0-1985 GCA_964553395.1 uncultured Rikenellaceae bacterium
ATCAATATGGGTATCCTTGAGGATGTTTGCCGTCATTTTTATGGAGAAACTCAGTTTGGCATTTCTCTTAAGGTACCATTCATAGATTAGCCTGGTAACATAGATCGCACAGAAAAGTGAAGTGAATATACCAATAACAAGAGTGGTAGCAAATCCCTTGATCGGACCGGTTCCAAATATATAAAGTACGACACCAGTCAGCAAGGTGGTTATATTTGAGTCCAGAATAGCGGAGAGGGCGCCCTTATAACCATCTGCAATTGCCAGCTTAACTCCTTTTCCGGCTCTCATCTCTTCACGGATACGCTCATAGATCAGAACGTTTGCGTCCACCGACATACCCATGGTAAGCACAATACCTGCAATACCCGGAAGGGTCAGAACGGCACCAAGCGACGCTGATACTCCCATAATCAGGAAGATGTTGCCGAAAAGTGCGATATCAGCAATACCGCCTGCGCTTTTACTGTAGTAGAACAGCATATACATCAGCACAATAAGGAACGAAATTGCAAAGGAGACAAGACCGGCATTGACTGCTTCCTTCCCGAGGGTAGGACCGACAACAGTATCAGAAATGATTCTTGCCGGAGCCGGCAGCTTACCTGATTTAAGGATATTGGCAAGGTCGTCGGCTTCTTCAATTGTAAAATCGCCGGTAATTTCAGTGCTTCCGGCCGGTATCTCACCAACAACTCTGGGATAAGAACGGACATAACCATCAAGTACAACCGCGATGCAACGATCTACATTTTCACGTGTCATCCTTTGCCATGTCTTTGCTCCTTCGGCATTCATGTTGAAATCGACCTTGACTTCGGAACCTGTAATTCCGGAAGTTGGCCGGGCTGAAGTAATTACATCGCCACCCAGTGGGGCTCTTCCATCGCGGGTGGTTATTTTAATTGCATGAAGCTCATATAATGAGTTTGAAGGATCATATTTATAAGGTTTCTGGCTCCAGTAAAACCGTAAGTCACGCGGGAAGAGTGCTTTTACCCTTGGCATGTTCAGGTAACTGTTTACTTTAGAGGTATCGATTCCGCTTGCAAGCCCTACCATGCATGAAGGGGCCGGTTCTCCCTGCTCATTGACCCGTGGATTCAGTACCCCGAACAGAGGATTTTGGAGATTAAATTCCTCACGTGAAGTCGCCTGAGCCTGTTGTGTAGTGTCTTTGTCAATCAGATCAAGAAGACTCTGATCCTCTTTTTTGGTTGTATCAGCGGGGACTAATCCGGCAAGTGTCTGATCGGTAGAATCAACTGCGGGTTTGAGACTGGCTTCAACCTCCTTCAGAAGGTCGTTTGCAGCTGCGAGATAACCGATCACTTCACCGTTTTCATAAGTTTCCCAGAATTCAAGGTTAGCTGTTCCCTGCAGAAGTTCACGGACCCGTTGCGGATCGGTCTGCCCGGGAAGCTCAATAAGGATCCGTCCCTTGGTGGCGAGCTGTGTGATATTGGGTTGTACAACTCCAAAGCGGTCGATCCTTGTTCGCAGAATGTTAAACGCATTTTCGATTGCGGCTGTAACCTCATCATCAAGCACTTCCAGAACTTCAGCATTTGTGGAATTAAAATTTATCCGGTCCCTGAGGTCAACTGTGTTGAAAATGGCAGCCAGTTTGGCATTCGGATCTATCTCCTGGAAAGCCCGTCCGAAAAGTGTAAGGAAATCAGACTGGCTCGTTTTCTGAAGCTCTTTTGCCTGAGCAATTGTTGTGGCAAATGTTTTATCTGTGTTGTAGTTTGAAAGGGCTTTCAGAATATCCTCTACCGAAACTTCAAGTATAACGTTCATCCCGCCTTTGAGGTCAAGGCCCAGGTTCAACTCTCTTTTCTGGCAATCTTTGAATGTATACCCCAGAAAGCTCCAGTCTTCTTTTGTAAGAGAAGCAATTGAATCAATATAATAACTCTGTTTGACCAGGTCTCCTGCTGCATATTCCTTTGCATCCTTTTTGACTTTAGCGGTTGCGCCAG
>CAZKMH010000451.1:1995-3608 GCA_964553395.1 uncultured Rikenellaceae bacterium
AAGGTATGCTGATATATTGAAACTAGCGTCAGTGCAATTGCAAGAATGATAATAGCTTCTTTGTTCTGCATTTGTTGTTCTTTTGATTTATTCCGCGATTATTTCTGATTCTTATTAATAGAGGCGCAAATATATTAAATTTTTATAAAAAAAAGGCTGAATAGATTATCCAGCCGTTATATAATTGATTAAGAATGCCTGATTACTCCAGCAGTTGTTCGTAGTCAGTTTCCAGTGGTCGTTTGTTGAGGAAATCGTAAAGGGCGAGGCTGCGGAGATTATAGAAATAGTTCCAGTAATTCTGCAATGCCTGTACATAAGCCCTCTTGTTCGTGTCCTTCCTGGAGTCAGCATTATTAAGCTCAAGAACTGAAATTTTGCCGATCAGGAACCGTGCCTTGGTTACTTCGAACATCTTTGCGGCCACTGTATCGGATTTGGCGGCAATGGCCACCTGTTCAGACTGAAGGTTGAATTGTTCGACATCAAGGGTAAGATTCTGATCAAAATCGATCTGGGATAACCTCGCCTGAACCTCAGCCAGCTCAAGACTTGACTGAGCCATCTTGTATCTCCCTCTTCCCAGTCCCCAGTCAAGTATCGGCATGCTTATACCAACCCTTACAGTCTGCTGCTGGTTCGACTGAGCGTATGCTTTTGAAAAGACCGGATCCTGGTCGCGCAATCCGAACGATGCTATAAGGTTGGCATTAAGCCCTTTATCGGCTTTAGCCTGAGCCACGCCGCTCTGTGCCACGAGCAATGATAATTGCTGTTCCATCAGATCCGGATTGTTTGCATGAGCAAGATCAAGCACTTCCTTCACATCAACCTGAAGATCAGGGACTTTACTCGGAAGGATAAGCTCGAGCCTTATATTCTCATTGAATCCCAGGAACGACCTCAACCTGATCTCCCGGTCACGCAGGTTCATCTCAGCCTCTTTCCTGGCTGTCTCCGAGTTAAGCCATGATAACTGCATCTGGAGAAGTTCATCCTCGGCAATAGTACCCAAATTATAACGTCCCTGTGCCATCCTCCATAATGTATCGGCATTCAGATAATTTGTTTCGGCAATTTGCTTGTTGAACTGTGCCAGTGCAAGTGAAAAGAAATTCATGATAGCCTGTCTGTGCACACCTTCAATATCCGAAAGATACGTTTTCTTCGCTGCCTCATATTTCAGCGGTTCCGTTTTCCTTTCCCATCTCAGGGAATTGTACCTGAACAGTGGCTGAACAAGTCTGACGGTCAATGGAGCTGTGATATACTTATTCTCCTCCTTCTCGAAATCATTTTCAAGAGTAAGATCCGACTGAAGTGATATTGTGCCGCCGGTAAGTCCGATATTTTGTGTCAGCGACAGGGACCCGATGTTCTGAAGGATATTTGTAGAAATATAAACCCATTCTTCTGTCTGTGAGTTCCATACCCTGCTGTAAGCCGTGCTGTATTCGGGTGTTGAACCTGTGAGTGTCAGATATGGCCTGTACTGTGCAGTAAATGTCCGGTACTGCCAGTAACTGTTGCGGAACCTGTGCTGTGCTATGAGTGCATTGGGTGATTGTGTCTCTGACAATCTGATCACTTCATCAAAGGTAAGCTTTTTGATT
>CAZKMH010000452.1:0-3603 GCA_964553395.1 uncultured Rikenellaceae bacterium
TCAAAAGGAGGGGAAACTTATTTGTTTATAAACCAGATAATTATAGTGGTTTTCGATATTTAAATATTCCTTAAGTTGACGGCCTTTGGGATTGCATTCTTAAGAGTTCAGTTGCAACAATTATGAAATTTCCCCGTCTTTATCTAAATTATTCTAAAACTAAAAAAATCAATGATGAAAAGATTGACACTGTTTTTTGTCGTCGCAGGACTTGTTACCGGTTTAGCAGCCGCTCAGTCTGTAAATAAAGAAACCAGAAATTTAAAAGGCTTCACAAGAGTCAGTTTCGGGATTGCAGGGAACCTCGATCTTAAGATAGGTCCCGAATTCAGTGTTATTCTTGAAGGGAATAAGAATGACCTTGAGCAAATTATCACGGAACTTTCAGATGACAGGCTGATAATCAAACAGGAGAGCTGGAGATTTAATATGAAAGACAGAGTAAATGTATACATCACAATGCCTCAGGTGGAGGCTCTGAGTGTGTCAGGATCAGGCAATGCCGAAATAGTCAATGATGTTACAGATGCTGATGAACTCAGGCTGAGTGTAAGCGGAAGCGGCAAATTAATAACTGCCGGACTTGTTGTTGATAACCTCAGAAGCGATATTTCCGGATCGGGTGATATCATAATAGGTTCGGATGGAAATGCTGACCGGGCTGAAATATCTATTAGTGGTTCAGGAAGTTACAAAGGAGAGGATTTTGAAATTGACCATCTGGAAATAAGTGTTTCAGGAAGCGGGAGCTGCTATTGCAAAGTTGGTGATTCCCTTACCGCACGTATCTCGGGAAGCGGAAATGTAACATATGTCGGTAAACCGAGCGTTGACGCCCGTGTTTCAGGCTCAGGTCACGTAAGATCAGCACAATAACCTACTTACGGATAATCGTAAAAACCCCGTTCTTTTCAACCTTGATGACCGGTGATGCAGTGAATTTCCGCCGGTCATCCTGGCGGTACTTAACCACATAATCAACCGACCCTTTTATCGCTTCACTGATCTCGCTGAAAGTTGCAGGAGGTGGCATACCGCTTAGATTGGCTGATGTCGAAACAAGAGGTTTCCTGAATCTCCTTATAAGTTCACTGCAGAATTCTTCGTTGCAGATTCTTAAAGCTGCTGATCCGTCTTCGCTGCAGACTCCCGCAGCGAGATTTTTACCCTCTGGATAAATTATCGTCAATGGCGATTCCGAAACTTCGATCAGATCATATGCTATCCTCGGAACATCTCTTACGTACCGTTCCAGCATGGCAACTCCGCTGACAAGTGCAATAAGACCTTTACCTTCATTCCTTGTTTTAATATTAAAGATCTTTTCAACAGCAACAGGACTGGTTGGATCGCAACCAATGCCCCATAGCGTATCTGTGGGATAAAGGATTACTCCGCCATCCCGGAGAACCTTCAGAGAGTTATTCAAATCGTCTTCAAAATGCATCATCAGATTTTCTTTAATCTGCTCTCCTTATGGAGTTTGCGCAACTTGTAATATTTCAGCCAGCTTGAACGGGCTCCCATTTTGCATAGTTCATAACCAACCCTGCCGTCAAGGAAACCGAAATGCAAAATATATGTCAGTACAAATCGCCAGACCATATGTATTGCAGGGGTGAGGAACGATACTGTTTTTCCGGCTTTAAAATATTCGCTGGCAGCAATATCGGTATAGAAATCTATTTTGTCTGAAAGTTCCTTTTCTGAGGAGTAAGGCCAGTGCATCAGATCGCCTTTAAGCTTTCCTTTTAAGCTCCCCTGGCTCATCCTGAAGGTCTCATGGACATTTATCGGCCCCCATCTGCCTTTTTTCCTGTTGAAGAGTCTGATCTGCCTGTCGGGATACAATGCTGAATGCTTCACCTGCTTTCCGCAATAGTGATTCCGGCGGTTGAAATAATAGCCATCGAACCGCAGGTCATTCCTGACTGCAAGCAATGATTCCCTGAGCATATCGCTCAGGACTTCATCCCCATCAAGTGACAGAATATAATCGTGTGATGCAAGTGTGAGGGCATAGTTCTTCTGATCCATAAAGCCGTTAAAAGGATGCTGAAAAAATTTCACATTATGCTTTCTGCAGATTTTTTCCGTGGAATCAGTTGAATATGAATCAACTACTATAATTTCATCAGGAATGCCGTCAAGCGATTGAATACATAGATCGATGTATTCTTCTTCGTTCATAGTTATGATGACAGCAGATATTCCGGGCATATGCTGGTCAGAATTTCAACTTTAGTTTCTTCAGCCTCTCCTTCATCTCATTTATAACCGATGTTTCCTCGTGGGGGGAATCAGCTTCAAAGGTAACTGAGAACCGGACATATTTTCCGGCATCATCCCATGGAACAGTTGATATCAATGATTCCCTTATAAGAAATTCCGAGAATTCGGTTGCGGTATTGAAGACTCTGCCATCCATGGTCCCGGAAGGTGATTTTACATAACAATAAAAAGATCCTTTTGGTTTTCTGGCTTCGAATCCGGCCTCATTAAGTGCATCAGTCAGCAGATTGAATCTCCTCGAGTATTTTTCAATAGTTCTTTGTGTTATATCTGTATTTCTTAATGCCTCAATTCCGGCCTTCTGGATGGCTCTGAACTGCCCTGAATCGGTGTTGTCCTTTACAGTTCCGTATGCTTTGACTGCTTTGATGTTTCCGCAGACAAATCCAATTCTCCAGCCTGTCATATTAAAAGCCTTTGACAGTGAGTGGACTTCCAGACCTACATCCATTGCACCGTCGGCACTAAGAAAACTTAACGGTTTATACCCGTCATAAGTCAGCGCACTGTAAGCGGCATCATGGACAACAACTATATTGTTGGTCCTTGCAAAATCAACCACCTTATTAAAAAACTCCCTGGATGCAACAGCTCCTGTCGGATTATTCGGATAATTAAGGTATAGGAGCTTTGCTTTCTTCAGGACCGGCGGAGGGACTGAATCCAGGTCGGGCAGAAAACCATTTGATTCCAGGAGTGGCAGATTAAACACTTCGCCACCGAGATATTTAGTATAGGTTGCCGTAACCGGATATCCCGGAACTGTGGTAAGCAGTATATCACCGGGATTTATGAAACAGATCGGAAGCATTGCAAGAACAGGTTTTGATCCGATTCCATGGATTATATGCTCTGATGATATCAGTCCCGAAAGTCCGTAAACCCTTCTGAGGTAATCGGCTGCAGCTTCCTGGAACTCGGGGATACCGTTATCGGCATACCACCTGTTCTCAGGCTTGCCGGCTTCTTCCGATAAAGCTTTCACTACCAGGCTGTCTGCCGGCCAGTCAGGTTCACCGACACCCATATCAATCAGATCCATTTCAGGATGCTCTTTTTTCGCTGCAGCTTTTGCTCTTTTTATAATTTCAAATTTGTAAATAACAGTTGATTTACCGAAGTTGATTCCACCCAGCCTTTCGGAGATTTTATCATCAAAAAATTCAGCCATTTGCTCCTCAGTATTTATTGTTTAAACCGCATAAAAGTAATAAATAAATATCTTTGGGATATAAACATAAACTTAAATAACCCTGCAGACATGATCCGTAAGCTTGCCCTCATTTCAGCTTTATTTTCGATTATTTTACC
>CAZKMH010000453.1:0-3601 GCA_964553395.1 uncultured Rikenellaceae bacterium
TTCGTCGAATTGTTTTCACATAAGATTTTTACATTTATCTCCGATGGAGGAGTTCAGGAAGAGATATCCCAGGGAGCCGGCAGACTGGCAGGATTCCTGGGCCTCAATAATCTGATTATGTTCTATGACTCAAATGATATCCAGCTTTCTACCGAGACCAAAGCAGTAACCATTGAAGATACTGCAATGAAATATGCTGCATGGGGCTGGGAGGTCAGGACAATAGATGGAAATGACCAGAACGCAATAAGGGAAGCACTGAACTCTGCTGTCAAATCAAAAGATAAGCCATTTCTTATCATCGGGAAAACCATTATGGGTAAGGGACTTCTGGATAATGAGGGAAAGAGCTTTGAAAGAAAAACATCAACACACGGAATGCCGGTCAGCGAGGCAGGTGGTTCCTATGAAAAATCGCTCGTTAATCTTGGCGGGGATCCCTCGGATCCATTCAAAATATTCAGTGAAGTTAAGGATCAATACAAAAAGGTGCTCGATTCCAAACGTAAGTATGCTGCGGAATGGAAGAAGAAAAAAGATACCTGGGCATCTGATAATCCGGAATTAAACCGGAAACTTCAGCTTTTCTATTCAGGAAACATACCAGAGATAGATTTTCAGGCGATCCAGCAGAAAGAAGGATCGGCAACACGGGCAGCATCATCTGCTGTGCTGGCAGTTTTGGCCAAAAAGGCTGAGAATATGATAGTTGCTTCAGCCGACCTGTCAAACTCAGACAAAACAGATGGATTCCTGAAAAATTCAAAAGCATTTGTAAGGGGAGATTTTTCCGGTGCATTTTTACAGGCCGGTGTGTCAGAACTGACAATGGCAGCAGTCATAAATGGCATGGCACTTCATGGTGGTGTGATACCTGCATGCGGAACATTCTTTGTCTTTTCGGATTTTATGAAACCTGCAGTAAGGCTTGCCTGCATTATGGGAATACCCGTCAAATACATATGGACACATGATGCGTTCCGTGTCGGTGAAGACGGACCCACACATCAACCGGTTGAACAGGAAGCACAGTTGCGACTGATGGAGCATCTTAAAAACCATCATGGAGAGAACAGTATGCTGGTGCTAAGACCAGCCGATGCTGTCGAAACAAATGTTGCATGGAAACTGGCTCTTGAAAATAAGAAAACCCCCACTGCCCTGATCCTATCACGGCAGAATATCAAGGATCTCCCCTCTGCAAGCGGTAACCGATATAACGATGCACTTAATGCAGTTAAGGGAGCATATATCGTTACCGATTCGCAGGGCACACCTGATGTCATTCTTGTAGCAAGCGGATCGGAAGTATCTACACTGGCTGATGGAGCTGCCCTGCTTAAAAATGACGGATTGAAGATAAGAATAGTCTCCGCTCCCTCTGAAGGATTATTCAGAGGCCAGTCCGAAAGTTACAGGAAATCTGTAATACCGGATGATATTCCGGTATTCGGACTTACAGCGGGTTTGCCAATAACACTTCAGGGGCTTGTGGGCCCGAAAGGCAAAATCTGGGGTGTCAATACATTCGGCTTTTCGGCACCATATAAGGTCCTTGACGAGAAGCTGGGTTTTACAGCAGAGAATGTTTACCGCCAGGTAAAGGAGTATCTGGCTCAATATAAAAAGTAAACATTATGATCATTCGTGAAAGGCCGCCTCATCAGCGGCCTTTCTGTTTCAAACATAAATACTATTGATAATTTGCTAAATATTACTAATTTAGATCAGGTAATTTTCTTCATGAACCAAATATCGCAAAATCCAATATGAAAAAGATTTTTTCAATTCTTGCGATCCTGGCTGGATTTTCTGTTCTGCCATCCCTCTGCCAGCTGGATTCAATTAATATGCAATATGCTGTTTCAGATACCCTTCAGGAAGACATTACGCTTTTCGACAGCGACGAACTGATAGAGATATCCCTTAAGTTTGACATCACCCGCTATAAAAGGAGGAGGGATGAGAGTGAATATCTTGATGCTACCCTGATTTACCATAAAGGGCCAAATGATTCGATAGTCAAGTCTCTGAAAGTGAGGCCCCGCGGTATATCCCGGCTCTCTATATGTGATTTCCCCCCTCTGATGCTGAATTTCAGGAAAACTGATTCAATTGACAGCGAGTTCAACAGGATAGACAAGATTAAAATGGTAACTCACTGCAGTGCAGGCGGAGAAGAATATCTGCTGAAAGAATTCCTGATATATAAAATCTTCAATTCACTCACCGAATACAGTTTCAGGGTCAGGTTGATCAGAGTCAATTATATAAACACAGCAAAGGAAACAAAGCCGGTAAGGGAATTTGCTTTCCTGATTGAACCTGTTGTAACATTGGGAAATCGAACAAATACAGAGGAAGTAGAATCAGCGAACGTCACCCAGAAACATATCAAATCGGATATTATGGACAGAATGGCAATCTTCAATTACATGATTGGAAATACCGACTGGTCAGTCCCTATCCGGCATAATACGCTTGTTATGGCCGGGAGCCAGTACCTGGGACTGGAGTCAGGAATAATAATACCATACGACTTTGATTATTCCGGACTGGTAAATACGAGTTACGCTGTTCCATTTGACGGACTGGGTCTTGAATCTGTCCGCGAGCGAAGGTATCTGGGTGTTTGCAGGACCGCAGAGCAATATAAGAATGCCCTGAAAGAATTCCTTGATAAAAAAGAGGATATATATAAGATCATAAACGAATTCACATACCTGGATGCCAAAACGAAAAAAGAAATGATCGGATATCTTGAAGGTTTTTTCAAAGGATTTGATAAGCGTGATACTAATGTTAATTTGCTTCTAAAGGATTGTATAAAATTTTAATCTGTTCTGACCCCCGTTCTGAACTCCAATCTAATTAGCTAATAACCTGATCGTTATATTTATCAGCATCTTATATTCGCCTATTTCTTTATCTTTGCCAATTATTTTTATTGAATGAAATACGATATTCAACCGGGGATAAAAGGATTGATATTTGACCTTGACGGAACACTTGCTGATACCATGCCGTATCATTTTGAGGGCTGGAGAAAAGCATGCCATAAATATGGAGCGGATATAAATACCGCATTTCTGCGTAAACATACCGGAAGTCCCGGCTGGATTATCGCCGATGAAATACTAAAGGAATATAACCTTAACGGAAGCGTCACAATCGATCAGATAATTGATGAAAAGCTCCAGGAATTCTTTAAAATACAGCACAAAGCTAAACAGATTGAGCCTGTTGTGGAAATCGTAAAAAAATATCACGGAAAGTTACCCATGGCAATTGGTACCGGCGGTCACCGGGAAGCTGTTGAACGCACCCTCACTATAACGGATCTGCGAAAATATTTTGAAATTATAGTAACCGCAAACGATGTGGAAAATTTCAAACCCCATCCCGAAACATTCCTGAAATGTGCGGAGCTGATGAAAGTTGATCCTGCTTATATTGAGGTATTTGAGGATGGCGAACAGGGGCTTGAAGCCGCCCGCAAGGCGGGTATGACCGCCACGGATGTAAGGACGTGGTACGATTCGAACTGGTGAATCCGGTTTGCGGTTTGCATTATCAGGCATCAGGCTTTTGACTTCGGACT
>CAZKMH010000454.1:0-3600 GCA_964553395.1 uncultured Rikenellaceae bacterium
ATCCGATTCAGTGGATATTTTTATTCGTGAACTGGATAAATGGAGCATCATTCCTACAGGATCCATTTCGCCTTCAGGTATTATGGTAGATTTAACCGATAAAAATTTTTTAGGATATGGTCATGAGTTACAAGATGCTTTTAGCAGAAATTTTACCACCGGGATTAATACTTTTAATACAAATTATTCCATCCCAAACATCCGGAACACCTACATCAGTGCAGCGTTTCATTTTGGAGTTGACGGATACAAAAATTTCACCAGGAGTCTGATTGTAGACCGTCCGTTTTATTCTCCGGTAGCAAAGTGGGCAGCAGGTACATTTATCGCTTCTCAATTTAAAAAAGATTCAATAGAGGATTTAAATTCGGTTTATATCCCAATAAATTTGAAATTTAACACGCAGGATTATTGGGCAGGCAAAGCACAACAGATTTTCAAAGGTACCACGGAAGAGGAATTTATTACCAACTTAATTCTGGCAGCACGTTATCTGCGTATCCGGTATTTTGAAAAACCAACTGAACTTAAAGACCCGTTTCATATTTACTCAAACGAAGATTTTTATGCAGCCTCAATTGGAATTTCCACCAGGAAATATGTTCAGGATAAAAATGTCTTTAAATATGGGGTCATAGAAGATGTACCGGTTGGGAAAGTATATGGATTAACTGGTGGTTATCAGGTTAGAAATAATTCCGGGCGGCTTTATCTGGGTTTGCGGTTTTCCTTCGGTAACTATATTAAATGGGGGTACCTGAGTTCCAATGTCGAATACGGAACTTTCTTTCGTTCCTCACATACTGAAGAGGGTACTTTTACCGCAGGTGTCAATTACTTTACCGGATTATTTGAAATTGGAAAATGGAAATTCAGGCAATTTGTAAAACCTCAGGTTGCTATTGGCTTAAACCGGGCCTCTTACGATAGTTTAACCCTCAATGACGGTTATGGCCTGGATGGATTTAAAAGTCCGGAATTATCAGGTAACAGCCGCCTGATATTTACGTTGCAAACACAATCATACGCACCCTGGAATTTAATCGGATTCCATTTTGGGCCCTATCTTGCTTGTTCTCTTGGCATGCTTGGGAGTGCAGAAGCAGGATTTAAAAACAGCAAAGTATATTCACAAATAGGGTTGGGAGTATTAATTAAAAATGAAAACCTGGTTTTTAATGCATTTCAAATATCTATTTCATTTTATCCGGTAATTCCCGGAATTGGATATGATGTTTTTAAATTTAACTCATTCAGAACAACTGATTTCGGCTTCAGAGATTTCGAAATTGGTAAACCGGCAACATTGATATATCAATGAAATGAAAACATAATACTCATATTTAATCCATCCGCCGTCACTTTATGACCTTTGAATTATGTCAGAAGATAATCCCTAATCCCTTATTAAGAAAAAGACCGTCTGCATTTGTTAAAGACGGTCCTTTTGCATTTAAAAACCGACGTTAAAACCGATATCCGATTGAAAGACCGAAACCTGTATTTTTAACTGCTGATTTATCACTATAAACTGGTACAGTCCGGTTATCTTCGGGATTAATTTTTAGCATCCCGATCTGTGTATCCAGCTGGAGAAATATACCGCTTGCCAACTCGTATCCCGCAAATATGTTGCCACCTGCATCCAATGCTTTTAAATAAAATACCGATGTGGGATCACCTGTCTCTACCACGTTCTTGAATTCAATATCGGTTGCAGAACCGCTTTCAGGTTTTACCTTGCCCCCGATTGCATAACCGATATAAGGTCCGAATCCAAGCATGAAATTCCCGTTACCAACCAGGGCTTTATAAACCAGATTCAAAGGCAATTCAACATAAGAAAGCTTAATTGAGCTATTAGTATATTTAGCTCCTTTTGTTGAAAAAAGTAACCCGGGTTGAAAATAGAACATGGGAACAAGGGGTATCTGAACATTTACTCCTGCGTGATAACCAAGGGTCATATCATTTTCAAGTTTGTCTCCATTAAAGTCTTTTCCATTCAGATTCTGGAAACTAACGCCGCCAAGGACAGCAAATGACATTTTTGAATTACCAGTATTCTGAGCAATTGCTAAAGGAACTGATAGTATAAGGATCAATACAAAAGAAATTAGTCTTGTTTTCATTTTTAATAATATTAAGTTTTGATGTACGATTTATTTAGCTGCTTCTTTTTTAGCTTCGGCGATCATTTTTTCATTTGCAGAGATCAGGAACTCAACTCTGCGGTTCTCTGTGCGTCCGTCTGCAGTCGCATTGTCATATTTTGGTACAGTTTCACCAAATCCTTTGATTGTAACGCGGCTGGTATTTATATTTTTATCGGATAGGTAACCTGACACGACATTAGCCCGTCTTTCAGATAAGGATTGATTATATGATACACTCCCTTTACTGTCGGTATGTCCCTGCACTTCAATGTTAGTGTCAGGATAACTGTTAAGGACTTTAACAAGTTTATCAAGACTGATTTTAGCATCATCCGACAGATTCGATTTGTCAAATGCAAAAAGAACATTGCTGCTGAATTCCACAACGATTCCTTCACCAACCCGTTCTACCTTTGCATCAGGCACAGTTTTCTTTATTTCCTCAGCCTGTTTGTCCATCTGGTGACCAATTATAGCACCTGCCCCGCCTCCAACAGCAGCTCCGATAATTGCACCCAGAGCCGTATTACCTGCAGCCCTGCCAATTACCGCACCCATTGCACCACCGGCTGCTGTTCCGACAACTGCTCCTTTCTGTGATTTGTTCCATGAAGCGCAGCCCGATAATACCAAAACTGCACTTAAAATGATGATTAAACTTATTCTCAACTTTTTCATAACAGATGTATTTAAATGTTAAATATTATTGTACTGGTTATAACTAAATCATTGCGGGAAAGTTAGGTTAATTTGGAATTAAAAATGTTACATAAATTTCGGTAAGAGTTACATAATTCACACATTTTGGGTGTAAAAATTAAGTCATATTTCAAATAACACCGGACCATTCCATACTGTTCAATAGTGTTGCCGGGAATGTGTGAATGATATAACTCTTTCTCAAAGTTATGTAACATATAATCCGGTATATGGTTGTACATTTAAACAACAAAATATCACTTCACAAAAAAAACAATGAAAATTCTGATAATTGGATTTCTTGTGCTTTCAGGCTGGGCAGCATTATCAACCCATATCTATGTATGTAAGATAAAAGGATTGTGCAATGAACCGGAGACTATCGAGACAGGTGCGGTCAACCCTCCGGATGTCATTGCTGGAGACACCTTGCCTAAGACTTCAGTGCGTGAACAGGCAGTAATCCCTGGAAACCTGATAATCTATTTTGCATTTGACAAATCTGAATTCAATTCTGATGCAAAGACAGAAAAGTACTTTGATGAATCAAATGCGTATTTGAATCAAAACTCACAGGCCAGGCTAGGTATCACAGGCCACACCGATGCAATTGGATCTGATGAGTATAATCAGGCTCTGGGTTATAGGCGGGCTCAGAGTATGCAGCATTATTTTAAAAGCAAGGGCATACCTGCAAATAAGATCATAACAGAATCCAGGGGCGAGAAAGAGCCTGCAGATGGTA
>CAZKMH010000455.1:0-3591 GCA_964553395.1 uncultured Rikenellaceae bacterium
GAAGGGGGTTGGCTTTGCAAGCCGAAGCTTTAGCGAAGGCTTGGGGGATGAGTACATTGAGAACAAGGCTGATAAGGGGGCCGGGAGTATTGTCTGTATCACCAACGGCTTATAAAACGGCTTATAAGCCGTTTTATAAGCCGTTATATAAGACGTGGTTAACTGCACAACACATTATTTATTATATTTAAGGAATAATCTTATATTGGTACCCGGTAACGACCGTATATGTTTATAACACCTTCCGTTTTCGTAATTTTAAGTTTGGAATAATTGCAGGTATGAAAAAAGAAAAACAACACCAAAGTATGGCTATTATATTGATAGTCATAATATTAGCTTCATCATGTATAAACAAAAAAGAGCAGGGTAGCGGAAAAATACAGGATGATAGTTCATCTGAGTCAGCCCCGGCAGCACTTCCCCTGGAACCCATCGACATGCAGAGGGTAATGCAGATAGCAGCAATGCTTCCGGAAAAGCCAGGCGGTTTTGGTGAAAACTATCATAACCGTGATGCCTGGGACAATCTCAGAAATGATCCGGATTACCAGAAGATGATCAAAACTGCTGTGGATTTAATCGGTAAACCATTCCCTGCATGGAATGATGAAGCTTACCTTACTTATTTTTCTGCAGGCACAAGACCGGAAGGAGAGAGAATGTTGCGTGAACGGTCCGGATGGCTGGCCCCGCTTGTTGTGGCTGAATGTCTGGAAAATAAAGGCCGTTTTATTCCGGCAATTGAAATGGTTTTAAAGGAGCTTATTCACCAGAAATCATGGACATTACCGGCCCATGACAGTAAAAAACAAAATTTCGAAGGTCGTAATTATACTGTTGATCTGAATGTTGCCGGTTTCGGACATAGCCTGGCACAAGCCCTGTATTTGCTGGATGATAAGTTGAGCAGTGCAGTGCGTAAGGATGTTCTGGATGCTCTTTACACAAGAATGTTCAATCCGGTACTCAGAACTATTGAAACAAAAAATGGTGATCACTGGTGGCTGACAACAACAAATAACTGGAATGCTGTTTGTCTGGCAGGTGTTACGGGTGCAGCCCTGGCTGCCATCCCGGGGAAAGAGGAACGTGCTAAATTCGTTGCAATCGGAGAAAGATATTCAAAAAACAGTGTAGCCGGCTTCTTAAACGATGGCTATTGTTCAGAGGGCCTGGGGTATTTCTCTTACGGATTCGGTCATTATATAATTCTTCGTGAAGAGATTTTACAGGCAACTGACAGAGCGATTGATCTGTTCTCAGATGATAAGATCAAAAGAATAGCTGCGTACGCTCCAAACATGGAAATCATGAATAATATTTACCCGAGTATAGCAGATTGCCGGGTTGGTGTTACCGCACCTGCTGACATATTGTGGTACTGCAGCAGGAATCTGGGGTTGGGACTGGCGAAATATGATGAACTTTCAATTAAAGGATCTCCCGGAAACCTGGTTAGTGGTTTAATGTACGCTTTCCCTAATTCTGCTTCCGAGAGTAAGGTATCATCAGGCAATACAGGGCTGGCACCCGGTATCCGTTCATATTTTGACGATGCAGGAGTTTTAATAGTTCGTCCGCAGGAAGGAAGCGAGGCCAAAATTGCCGCAGCACTCAAAGGCGGAAACAATAATGAACACCATAACCATAACGATGTTGGTTCTTATACAATAGTCGTTGGCGACGAGCTGTTGATGGGCGATCCCGGGGGACCCTTTATGTATCGCAGCAATACTTTTGGTCCTGAAAGGTATACGGCTTATAAAAACCTGGCTTCTTATGGACATCCTGTGCCTCTGGTTGCAGGAGAACAGCAATTTGCAGGTAAGGAAGCGAGGGCAGATATTTTACAGGCAAGCTTTTCGGAAAAGAAAGATGTGTTTGTTATGGACATTTCATCGGCTTATAATGTGCAAGAATTAAAGCTTATACGAAGTTTTACCTACGACAGGCGGGATGCAGGGAAACTGACTGTTAAGGATGACTTCGCATTTAGTAAAGAAGAAATCTTTGAAACAGTGCTGATAACCCGTGCTAAATGTGAACAAACAGGTAAAAATAAACTTGAATTTTCGGGGGAAAGGAACAAAATGTTAGCGACAATTGATGCACCCGGAGAATATGAAATAAGTTATGAAGCGATACAACAGGATTATCCTGAATTTACTCGGATTGCAATAAGGTTAAAAAATCCGGTAAAATCCGGTAGTGTTAAAATAGAATTTAAACCGGTATAACCTCTGCTTAACACATCCTGTTCCCGTCAATTTCTTCGAAATATATTTTATAAATCTTATTGTCCGGTAATGTAATCTCAGCGCCCAGGGGTGATGAGGCCGGGGTTACATCCATAATATTTATATTCCTGACAGGAGATAACTCCTCCGTGGACCATTCGGTATCATCCATCTTATGAAGCATAACCGCAATCATCAATTCCATGGCGGGATTCTTAGCTGTTCTTTTTTTATACGCATATAAAACCGTACTTTCATCTGCTTCGGCATTCCGGTTATTATGAATCATACTTTCCAGTTTGTCCCAGCCACTATATATTATTAATGCTATCTGCCTGCCTTTGACGGATGCAGTCATAACCTTTTTATTCCCATCCTCAAAATGATTTACAACGGCTTTTATGCCGTTGATATGTGGCAAGCCGAAATGTCCGAGAGTTAATTCGTGTTCAAAAGCCAGACGGGAACGATCGACCCTTATTTTCCCGCCGGGAATTATAATGTCAGCAAGATCAATGATATATCCCACACCATTATTGGGTGGTTTTCTCATAAGGGCCTGCCTGTAAATCACACCATCCTTCATACCGTTATAAACCATGTTTTGTGATGTGGAGAATATTTCATTTATCTCCGGACTGTTACCGATAGTAACACCGGTAAGATAAAAGTTTATATCATCTCCTCTGACATCCCGTGGATCAAGACTCCGGAAACTGTATTCCATTGAGGTTCCTCCCTGTGGATTATGATCTTCCCACGGGAAATGAGTGTTATAGGTCAGTTTGGAATAATTCGGGTCATTGTAATAAACCTTTCCCGGAATTATTTCCGAAGTGCCTGTCTTACCGTAGTTTACGAGGACTAATCCCGGTTTATCAAGAACTGTTATTCTGGAATCGGTACCCAGTCCTTTCCAGAATCCTTCATTTTCTTTGGCAGTCCAGAAAGGAGAATCATCAGGCAGGGTAAGGCAGATGAATGGCAGAAACATCAGAAACGGACTGGCAGAGCAACTATAATTTTGGACCATATATTCCCTGTGTCCGTAAAAACCCAGGCTTGGGATCTCATTATCATAGAATTCTTCACGGGTAACGAATTGGAGCAAAGATCCTGAGCAAAGGCGTCTTGCAAATCCGGGATCCGGAAGAGGTTTTTCTTTCAGCATAAAGGCAACCGGAAATGCACCGGAAACCCAGGTCCTGTAACATATACTCCTGGACCACATATTTATAAATCCATCGCGTCCAAAGAAGCTGGTTATGACCTCCATTAATTTTTCAGCTGATTTTTCAATAATATCAGCAATTTCAGGATAATAGTTATCCCCAAAAGTCCTGTTCCATAT
>CAZKMH010000456.1:0-3587 GCA_964553395.1 uncultured Rikenellaceae bacterium
TGTCTGTATTGAATCGATGATTATTAATCCCGGCTTCAGGTTTTCAGAGTGAGCCAGAATGTTTTCGAGCCCGGTTTCGGTGAGTATGTAGCAGGAAGGATTGGATTTCTTAAGCCTGCGGGCTCTCAGACTGATCTGCTCTTCACTCTCTTCACCTGATACATAAAGTACTTTTACCTGCTTTAACGCAAGTGCAAGCTGAAGTGCAAGTGTTGATTTGCCTACTCCGGGCTCCCCCCCGAGAAGTATCAGCGATCCGCTTACCATACCCCCGCCAAGTATCCGGTCGAGCTCGGAAATCCCGGTTTTATTACGATCCTTTTCGTCAGCTTTAATATTATCAAGAAGTTCAGGATTTCTCTTTTCCTTACCTGAAATATATGATGCTTCGCGTGAAGTTACGGGTGCAATTATCTCCTCATGGTAAGTGTTCCACTCCTTACAGGAAGGGCATCTGCCAATCCATTTCGGGGATTCGGCACCACAATTCTGGCAGACAAAAACAGTTTTGTTTCTGGGCATAATAGGTTTAGCTGGGATCTTTCAAATCATGTTTCTTGCGCTTTTCGAGCATCATGAATGCAGAAACAGAGCCGATAATGACAATGAGTAATAACTGGGATTCATGAGTCAGAATTGCATATAATGCTCCGTCTTCAAGGTTGACACCTAATACGATTATAAGTCCGCGCGATATTATATAATGAAATGCCCCGATTCCGTTGGGTACCGGTGCTACCATGGCAAATCCTCCGATTACCAGAAGAAAAATTGCATTACCCAGATCAAGATGTGATGTGCTGTCAATAGCAAATACAACCACCCATGTCATCAGGACATAGCATATCCAGATAAATAGTGTGTGGAAGATAAATTCCCATTTTCTTTTAAGGCCGGTAATTGATTTCAGTCCGACGATTATACCCTTCGAAAGATCGAATATCTTTGAAAAGAACACTCTTTTCCTGAGGTTCTTCCTGTATTTTATTAAAAGAAATAACGTGATGCCGGCAAAGAGCAGCAGAACCACCCATATTAACCAGGTTAATCCAAAAGGGGTAAATACTTTTTCCCGGAGGGGTACCAGAATAGTTTCATTAAGAAACTGATTAATCTTAGCACCACTTGTAAAGATCATTGCTATCAACAAAAATATGAGGGCGACAATATCGATAGCTCTTTCCACCACTACTGTTCCGATAAGTTTATCAAAAGGGATTTTTTCTTTTTTCCCGAGGACAACACAGCGGGTAATTTCACCTATCCTGGGCAGGGCAAGGTTTGCAAGGTAACCAGTCATCATGGAATGAAACGTATGCCAGAAGGTTGGTTTGTAACCGAGCGGATTTATCATCAGTTCCCACCGGCGGGCACGGCTGAGAAATGCCACTGCATCAATAGTGACTGAGAGAAACACAAAAAAATAGTTTGCCTCCCTGAGTCCGGCACCAAGGGCATCAAATTTGACATTACGGAAAGCAAGCCAAAGTAGAAGAACACCAATGGAAAGGAAGACAAGAAATTTCAGAGCCTGCTTCAGGACTTTTTTCAAGTTCAGATCAGTTTGTTGGTTTTAGTATCCGGGAAAATAATAACCGGTCGGAAGGATTTGGCTTCATTAAAATCCATCGTGGCATAAGACATAATAAGCAGAATATCACCGGGCAGGACCTTTCTTGCAGCCGCTCCGTTCAAACAAATTACACCGGAACCTCTTTCACCTTTAATAACATATGTTTCGAGACGCTCTCCGTTATTGAGGTCCAGGACCTGGACTTTTTCGTTTTCAATTATATTTGCTGCATCCATCAGATCTTCATCAATAGCAATGCTCCCTATGTAGTTCAGGTTCGCTTCCGTGACGGTAACCCTGTGGATCTTTGATTTTAATATTTCAATTAACATAATGGGGTAAAAATAAAGGCACAAAGTTAATTAACCTTTTGATTTATGCCACCACCGGGAATTCAATATTATCTATTAATCTTATCTTACCGGCCATGACAGCGATGCATCCATAATACTGCCTGTTTTTCCTTATCTCGCTTTTACTGCTCACCGGGATAAGTTCCCGTTCGTCGGCAATCTCAAAGTACTCGACACTGAACATGCCCGATTTCCCGATTCTTTTCTTTACAAACTCCCTGATCTCAGGTAGATCATGTTTCCTGAGCATCCCTGCGGCTGTTGATAATGTTTTGTAGATTATTGATGCCTTTTTCCGGAGTTCCGGTTCAAGAAGCGTGTTCCTGCTGCTCATCGCCAATCCGTCTGACTCTCTTATTATAGGATTTTCCACAATCCTTATTCTGTATCCCTCCTGCCTTACCAGCTCCCGTATTACCGCCAGCTGTTGAAGATCCTTCAGGCCAAAAAATGCCACATCGGGGTTAATAATATCAAACAGCCTGGTGACAACTTTTGCCACACCATTAAAATGACCCGGCCGGTGCAACGCCTCCATCACATTATCAAGGTTCCCGAAAGAGAATACTCTTTTATCCTCAACCGGATAAATTTCATTATCATCAGGATTGAAAACAATGTCGTTTTCCCTTAGTACTTTGTTTAAGTTGGCAATGTCAGTTTCAATCGGTCTTGGATAATTTCTGAGGTCATCCTTATCGTTAAACTGAGTGGGATTGACATATATACTCACAACAATGAGCGGGCATTCGGTTATGGCGTTTCTGACCAGTGAAAGATGTCCCTTATGGAGAGCTCCCATTGTGGGAACAAGACCCAAAGGGCTCATATTCAGGCCTTTTATAATTTCCTGAAGCTCACTGACTTTTTTGATCATCTTCATTTTCGTGGAATTTGAAAGCAAATCTAGCGTTAAATTCAATATATCGGAAGCGAGTTAATTCTATGGCATAGAGAAGGAGGCCGGGGGGGTAATAAAAAAGGGGGTCTTTTGTTAAATACCAGTAGCCGGCTATTTGTAATTATCTCATTTTTTATTATTATCTTTGCACCTTGTTAAGAAATGGCATATCCAGGGAGGGAAATGGAAAGCAGGAAGGTATTATTCATTTCACAGGAGATCACTCCTTACTTAGGTGAAACCAAGTTATCAAAAATAGGCAGATATCTACCCCAGGGCATCCAGGAAAGGGGGAAGGAAATCCGTACATTTATGCCAAGATATGGCTGTATAAATGAGCGGAGGAACCAGCTCCATGAAGTGATCCGGTTATCGGGGATGAATCTCATTATTGACGATACTGATCATCCGCTGATTATAAAAGTAGCATCGATCCAGAGTGCAAGAATGCAGGTTTATTTTATCGATAATGACGATTATTTTCAGAGGAAACATATAGTCACTGATGCATCAGGACGTGAATTTGAGGATAATGATGAACGTGCACTCTTCTTTGCCAGAGGTGTAATTGAGACTGTCAAAAAGCTTCGCTGGGCACCCGATATAGTACACTGTCACGGCTGGATGTCAGCCCTGGTACCGGTTTATCTCCGCAGCATTTACAGCGATGATCCGCTGTTCCATAATTACAAAATTATCTATTCAATTTACAATAATGAATTTAAAACTCCGTTTAGATCAACATTCGCCGATAAACTGC
>CAZKMH010000457.1:0-3584 GCA_964553395.1 uncultured Rikenellaceae bacterium
GCAGGGACGGATATACTTTTACTGCCCTCAATATTGATAAATCTTTTCTTACCCCTGCAGTGGGTGTTTCAAAACTTATGCGCGATCCGTGCATTATCAGAACCAATGACGGAACATTTCATATGGTATGGACAGCCGGCTGGACAGAACGAGGAATTGGATATTCTTCATCGCGTGATCTGATCAGCTGGACGGAACAGAAATATTTCATGGTCATGGAAAAAGAACCAACAGCCAGGAATACATGGGCTCCGGAGATCACTTATGACAAAAAGAAAAAACAGTTTCTTATCATTTGGTCCACAACCATACCCGGCCGTTTCCCCGACACGGAAAAAGCTGGTGATACAGGTTACAACCACAGGATCTATTCGGTAACAACAAAAGATTTCATTTCATTTTCCGAAACAAAGCTGTTTTATGACCACAGCTTCAATGTGATCGATGCCACCCTTGCACGGGTCAAAAAGAAGTACGTAATGTTCCTGAAGGATGAAACCAGGAATCCCCCTCAGAAAAACATAAGGGTAGCAACATCGAAAAACCTGTATGGTCCTTATTCTGCCCCGTCAGCACCGATAACCGGTAAATACTGGGCAGAAGGTCCGACCTCTGTAAAAATAAATAATGAATGGATCGTCTATTTCGATAAGTATGTCGATCGCAAATATGGTGCAGTTTCATCTGAGGATCTGGTAACCTGGGAAGATATTTCGGATAAAATCACCTTCCCGAAGGATGCCAGGCATGGGACTGTTTTTGAGGTGGATGAAAAAATTCTGGAGAAACTACTGAAGGAAAAAAAATAACGAAAGCCGGCACCGATTGCAACCGAGGCCTGCTTTAGCGGGCCGAGCTCGGCGAAGCCGTGCCCCTTTTATTTATTTAGCAGCTTTTTCATAGTTTCCATTAAAATTCCTTCTGCTTCCGGAGTCACAGCTGAGGCCGGACCGGCTTCGTACCCTCCTTCCTGGTAGGCTTTGGCAGTACAGATATATCCGGTTGCATAATCGCCATATGCTGCCATCGCCACAAAAAGATCAGGGCGCAGATTTTTTGCGGCAAGCTGGTATTCAATAAACAGTTCCCCCGGCATGTGTAATACGCGGGTACTTCCAAGCGCAAGACAACTTATATCAATTTTCTTCCCTGCTTGTAATCGTTTGAGCCATACCAGTTTAAACAGGTTATTAGTATGATAAACCATATCCTTTGATTTTATCTCGCTCTCAAGGGTTTCTATAAAGGGTGCCGGAGGTAAAGCAACAGGAATATAGTTCCACGCAATATCGGCCGCACTTACCGGTTCCTTCTCAGTAGTTTCCCATGCTCTTTTCATTCCATCCGCCAGGCGACCGGCCAAAATTGCCCTGTTTTCCCTTGAACCATCATTATATTTTCCGGCAGTAAGGTTCCCTCCTGCCCCGTTGAAATGAATATGTAAAGCCTGTGGTACAGCCAGCTGACGCATAAAACGGGCAAGGCCGGGGTAATCAGGATTAGCTACTCCAAGACGATAATAACTCTGCGGATGGTTTGCGTAATAGCTTAATACAGCAACGGGCTGGTCGCCATTCCAGAAGCTTACAAGCGACACCATGGGATCAATCAGACCTACCGGTTCCGCCCGGAGTGCAGCATCCCTGGTCGCTGAATAGCGGGTTCCATTCACCTTGCCATCGGCACCAAGCAAGCGCCGGTTTGATGCAACCTCATATACTTCTGCCTCTCCATGACCAATATGAGTGACCGGTTGCGATTTATCAAGTGAACTCCGAACTGCAGTTCCGAGACGGCGGATCACTTCACGGGCGAATGTCCCGTCATAGCTCTTCGGATCCAGTCCGGCTTCTTTTAGCAGACGTTCAGCTCCAAAATCGCACATTGGAGCATCATGCTGATGGACAACATGAACAGCGACACGTTCCGGCACAGTTCCTGCAGCATTTGCAAGTTCCTGTCTGAATGCATCATGGCTATCATTGGAAATACCAATCCAGTCAACAGAACAAAGAACAATCGGCTGTCCGGCACCCATAAGAACTATCCCCTTTGCCCTGAGGCCAAGATCCCATGAATTAACCATCAGATCATAAGCTAGATAGGTTCCAACAGGAGGAGTGGCATCAACATCAAAAGTCGATATCCGAAGGGTATCCGCCAGAGTTTCAGCTTTGTTATTTCCGGCACATGCAAAAATGCTAAGTGCAGTGCATCCAAAAATCAGGAAACTGAAAACAATTATCAGTCCGCGTTTACTTCTATTTTGCATAATACTCATCCTTTAACCAATAACAAAATTAGAATCCAATAAAAATTAAGGTTTACAATTTTCATTATAATGACAGAACCCTCCCGGCGTTTCCTGATCTCAGAAGCTGTTTTGTCATTCCGTCCGCTTCATTCTCCCGCAGAGACTCAATTCGCAGTATTCCTCCGAGATAATCAAGAATTGGAAAATGGGTGCCCATTGCAAATTTATCTTTACCCAGTCGAAGGATCATCTCACCAAGATTTGTCAGATTCCTTCCCGAAGTATCGATTAAAATATTGGTCCTTCTTAAAAGGTCGGTATCCTCATCATTAACCACCATGCTGTTGGCAGCATTCACCATAAAATATTTTGCATCAGGCACTTCTCTTATGATGGGCATGATGTCTTTCAATGACCATTCTTTTGGGATATCCATCCAGGAGCGCTGGCGTGCATCAACAATCCTGTGAGTAAATGTCACGATCAAACCAAGGTCGCGGGCACGTTTTACAAGTTCCACACACGCAGGATCAGTTATCTCATAATCGTGATAAAGCGGATGCAAACAGATACCTTTCATTCCAAACCGGGTGGTGCATATTTCCAGATCATTTTGCCAGCCGGCATATATCGGATTAAGTATTGCAAAGGGGATAAAACGGTTCTTAAACCTTTTATCGGATCTTATCTCATTGAACAATTCTTCATTTGCAGCCTGTGTATCCTTATAAAATACACCATTGAGGTTACTTATAACCGAAATATCCACACCAAACCTGTTCATGACCTTAAGAAGATCCGGACAGGTATTGTGCCGGAGCTGTTTAAACGGCCAGTGGCCCACATATGCATTTATGTCAATCAACATTGTAGCCACCCTTTCTTAATACGTTATTATAATTCCCGAAGAAGATCTTTTTCCGCTGAGCCTCTGTAAGATCAGCTGCAAGAATTTTGCTTACAGACTGATAATAACAATTATCTGATCCGAAGAATATCCTGTCCTCACCAAGATACCTTATGGCATAATTTATCGCATTTGATTCATTATTACTTCCGGATACATCTACAAAGATGTTAGGATAATCTTTAAAAGCCTTGCATTCATACTCCCAGTCGCCACCTCCGCAAATATGTGCAAACTGGATCATTGCTTCCGGATATCTTTTGGCAACCTCAATAAAATCTTCGGGGATTGATGTGTTAGGATTTAGTCTGGTATCGTATTTCATCCGGTAACCTCCCAGGCCAAGCTGACAATGGGAATGCATAAGGGTTATCATTTTAAGGTCAATCATCTTCTCGATTATCGGATAGTATAACGGATCAT
>CAZKMH010000458.1:0-3584 GCA_964553395.1 uncultured Rikenellaceae bacterium
GTTCTAATAAGGTTTTGCCAACTATGGCGCAAGCCGAAAAACAATCTGCAACGAGATGATTTGCGCTTGAGTGCAGCAAAAAAGCTTTCGTTCATCCGTCCAATTACTCGACTTACTTGGAACCAGTCATTGTCGTTAAGCTGTAGTTGAGGAATCCCAGAGGAACTGGAAATATTCTCGTGCAAATCCCACCAAGCCAACGTGGTTGCTCCATATGTTTGGTTTGTCTTCGCCGAGAAATAGCATGGCTTCTTTGCTTTATTTAAAGCAGCAATTAAATAGGGCACCTCAGGTTTACCTCCTTGCGACTTAGACCCATATCTCAAAGGATGCCAAGTTTCGGTTTTTTGACAATTCCGATGATGTTTTGAAGTTTTTATATTAGTCCCACACAGATAAAGACATAAAAGCGGTTACCGCGCTTGTTTACTCATAAGTCGATTGGAGTAAGGAAACTAATGGTGGTGAGAGATTGGTAGGTGAACATAATAAAAAGTATTTTATAGCGAGTATTTGGGTAATCGTCGTTGGAGCTATACTTTGGCTATGTGGCTTAATAATTGGTGGTGGACTGGGAGTAATGTTTGATATTTGGAATTGGTTTGCTTCTAGTCACACAATGACTTACAATGTAGCCATAGGGCTAGTGTGGGGTGGCTTAATTCTTTTCATCATCGGAGTAGTGGGTGTCGCCACATCGCTCCTTAAAGGGCAAATGGACAAAGGACAAAAGAAGGTAGATTCAACAATCGCATCTTAATTCGCGGTCAAACTGAAGACAAGAACCAGCACGTTTTTTCGTTTATCTATTGACTTTAGCTGACGAGTCCCACAGGAACTGGAAGTATTCACGTGCGAACCCGACTAAGCCTACGTGGTTGCTCCATATCACGAGGGTGGGCTTGTCTTCGCCGAGGAACAGCATGGCTTCTTTGCTGTCGGCTATGACTCCGCCGCCGAACATGTGGTCCCTGAATTTGAGTTCTGTGATGCCTGCGACTTTTTTTAGAAATTGCCACTCGTCGCGTTTTCCCTCAGCCATAAGCTTCACCGTTACCGTTTTCTTCACGCCGTTCAAAGGCGATTCAACAAAAGCTATCAGTGGTCTTGTGAATGCTGGCGCCGCAATCATAACCTCGCGGTTCGCCTTCTCCAAAACTTCCTCCAGCTTCGCCAAAACAGCCTGCTGCCCATGCAGAATCAGTATGTCCGGACGTTCTACGAGTTCACGTTTCTCGTAGAGCGGCTGTAGCTCCTCAGCTAACTGTGTTTCCCAGCTTTGGTACTCCTCTTCCAGCCTTCGTTTCGCTGATGCTGTTGCTTCAAGCGGCGGCACAGGGTAATACTTGAAAGGGCGCGTCTCCGTACTTTTTATCCAGCCCTTCTGCTTCAGCGAGTTCAAAACTTCGTAGGTTTTGCTATAGGGAATTCTGGCTTCACGGCTAATCTCCATAGCCGTCATTTGTCCGCCTTCAAGAAGCGCGATGTAAGCGTCGGTCTCGTAAGCGTTCAATCCCATCTGCTTAAGGATTTCTCGTGTACCCTCGCTTACCGACAAAGCGCTTTCCCCCTTTTTCACCTTAGGAAACGTTTGGAAACCTTATTATGTCTTGCACTGTTCTTAAGCGCTTCCCTAGCGTAGTGAAGAGCATGAAAGACATCAAGAATACGAAGAGCATCTGCCCCGAATGTCTAAAGGCATTGGATGCCACGATTTTCGAGGATGCGGGCAAGGTGTTCATCAAGAAAGAGTGCCCCGAACACGGCGCATTCCAAGAACTTTACTGGTCTGACTATGACCAATATGTTCGTGCGGAGAAATTCAGGTATGACGGCGAGGGAATCGAGAACCCAAGAACAAAGACCGTTAACAACTGCCCGCTCGACTGCGGCATCTGCCCCGAACACAAGTCACACACTGCGCTTGCGATAATTGACATAACAAACAGGTGCAACCTCAAGTGCCCAGTCTGCTTCGCCAACGCAGCCGCAGCAGGATACGTGTACGAACCCACAAAAGAGCAAGTGGTGGGGATGCTGGAAAACCTGCGTGCAACTAAGCCCGTTCCTGCAACGGCGCTCCAGTTCTCAGGCGGCGAACCAACCATACGCAAAGACCTGTTCGATTTTGTTCGGAAAGCGAAAGAACTTGGTTTTAGACACGTTGAAGTAAACACGAATGGGCTTCGAATCTCACAAAGCGTCGAGTACGCCAGGGAATTGAAAGCTGCTGGCATAAGCACAATATACCTCCAGTTTGACGGATTAACGCCTGACGTTTACAAGTTCATCCGTGGCTTAGACCTTCTTGACATCAAGATGAAAGCCATCGAAAACCTTCGTCAAGCAGGGTTCCAAAGCGTGGTCCTCGTAGTAACCTTGGTGAAAGGCGTCAACGACAGCCAACTAGGCGACATCATAAATTTTGCTGTTAAAAACTTCGACGTGATAAGATGCATAAACGTGCAACCCGTCTCGCTCTGCGGTAGACTGCCCCAACAAGAACGAGAAAAAATGCGCATAACCATCCCCGACTTCATGCGCTTAGTTGAAGAACAAACGAACGGCGCAATAAAAACTTCGGATTTCTATCCAGTGCCTGTTGTTGTTCCCATCTCCAAGGCAATTGGCTCAATGCAAAACAAACGATACGTAGAGTTCACCGCTCACCCCCATTGCGGCATGGCAACATATCTCTTCATCGAGAACGGCAAAATCACACCCATCACCCAGAAAGCAACCATCGAAAAGTTCTGGAAATCCATGAAGAAAATCTACGAAGACGCCGTGAAGGATGGCAGAAAGGTCAAGAAAAGAAGCTTGCTCCTTCCGGTCGTGAAAAACGTTAAGCTCAGCTTTATGCGAAAATACATCTGGAAGGTGCTGGCAGACGGAAGCTACGAAGCCCTCGGAGACCTGCAAAAACAATCAATCCTTCTATCATCGATGCACTTCATGGACCCCTACAATTTTGATTTGGAACGAGTACAACGCTGCGTAATTCACTACGCTGTGCCAGATGGACGAATAATACCATTCTGCACCATGAACAGTATCCATCGACCTGAAGTGGAAAAGAAGCTTGGCATCCCGCTTAAAGAGTGGCAGCGCAAGCATAAGGTTGAAATAAGCCAACCCTTCTAGTTCCCGAACCAGCAACTCAAGGAAGCATATGAAAATGGGTGGAAAAAAGAAGCTCGGCTTGAAACAGATGGAACGCCAGCAAGTCAGTGAAGACGAAAAAGGCAAAGATAAGAAGAAAGAGAAAGCAGGTCCACCAAAAGAAAAACGAACCATCATAGGCGTAGTTGCACCCGACGCTAAGAACGAGAAAAACGTGGCTGAAATCAAGAAGATGAACGTTCTGACTCCTTATGCTGTAGCTACGAAATTCGGCATCAGGATAAGTGCAGCTAAAGATTTTCTCGAACAACTGGAAAAGAATGGCGCCGTCCAGCTTGTTTCAGGAAGCCACAACATAAAGATTTACAAGCCCGCCGCAGCCTAATCGACTGCACGGATTCTTCGGCAATATTTTCAGAGAAGGAGAGTGACCGCGCTTGAGTTTCCCAGAAAAAGTCTAC
>CAZKMH010000459.1:0-3565 GCA_964553395.1 uncultured Rikenellaceae bacterium
AGCTGCTGTGACCTACTTCAACAGGAACAACAGGATCTTTGCGTGAACGGACAGCTTCGATGAAGTTAGCCTGGTGAGGTACTCTGGTTTCGTATGGACCCTCAACTTTTGTTTCGCTTTCAGGCAGGAGCCATGCAGGATCGGAACCCTGGAAATATCCTCTGGCGACTTCGATCCATCCTTTTTCGCCCCAGAACTTTACACCCTTGGTCATCTTTTCATCAAACGGTTCGGAAGTCATAATTGTACCGTTTGAATATTTCCATGTCATAAACTGGGTACCGTCGCCGATGGGTGAAATTTCAACCGGACCATTTTTATCCATTCCCAGTCCCCATTGGGCTATGTCGAACATATGTGCACCCCAGTCAGTGGTGAAACCACCACCCATTTCTTTGTACCATCTCCATCCTCCCCAGAATTCCTCATTTTTCGGAGGATCAAGGGATATCGGTGGATTCAGCTCATTGTTGTAATGAATTGTTTCAGGAAGAGGGCCAAGCCAGAGATCCCAGTTCAAATCAGCGGGTAGTGGTTCTTCCGGAAGATTATAAGGTGTGGGAGGCGCTCCCACATAAGCATTAACTTTGGTTATCTTTCCGAAAGCAGCTTCCCGGGCAAGCTTAACTGCATGCTGAAATTCAGGGCTTGAACGCTGCTGACTTCCAACACCCAGGATTCTGTTGGTTTCACGAACAACTCTCCTCAGCTCCTGCCCTTCCTTTATTGTAAATGTCATCGGTTTCTCAAGGTAAACATCCTTGCCGGCCTTGCAGGCAGCTATAGCAATCATAGCATGGGAATGATCGGGTACTGCGATTACCACTGCATCTATATCCTTGCGTTTCAGGACCTCCTGATACTTTTCATAGGTATCCACTTTGAATTCCTTACCGGCTTTTGTATAAAAGTCTGTCACTCTCTTTTCGAATCGCTGACGTTTGATCCCATACACATCACATCCTGCAAGAACGGTTACACCGGGGATCTGGATAAATCCGCTCATCAGGAACATTGCCTGACGACCCAGTCCGATGAAACCGAGCCTGATATCCCCGGAAGCAGCGGGTGCGCCTTTACATCCGGTAAGGTGGGGAATTACTGCTGCACCGGCCACACCAGCAATTGTGGTGTTTATAAACCGGCGTCTTGTCCATTGTTTTTTCTGGTCGCTCATAAAAGAATTTTTAAATACAATATTGAATTAAAGTCATTTATTTTATTAACCTGTCTGAAATCCGGGATATAAAAATAAAAAATCTTTTAGATAACCGGTTCTTTGAACTCAAGTTTTACCACCATTACAGTATCTGACATTTCATTTGCCGGAAGGTTCCGTATCCTGAGATATTGTTTCTGTTCAAGATGGTCGCTGGGACAAAGGTTCACGACACAATCAACTGGACTGCCATTATTAAGGAGTGTAGCCTTATCAGGCATCACATTCAATGGTTTAAGCTTGAAGCCGTTCCCAGGAGTACCCTTATGAAAATGCAGGTAAATATTGTTACCCTTCCTCGTTAAAAGCACATCCCTGCCTGAAATGATATCCGACACCGGATCGGCTTTTTCAAACGACTCTTTTACGGAATTATACCATTTCCCAAGCCTTGTCAGAATACCTGCCGATACTTCGGGAATGACACCTTCGGAAGTGGGTCCCACATTCAGCAGGTAATTTGCATCGCGTGCCAGGTACCGGTCGATGCTGGCAGCAAGATGAAAGTCGGTGTAATAATCTTCATCTTTCTTATACCCCCAGCTTTCCATGCCAACAGACTGACATGCCTCAACTGGTCTTTCAAAACTTTTTGCTTCAGCTGATGTGCTGTCATAATCACGTTCCGGTGTACCAAAATCGCCATCATCAAAACCCCTGTTATTAATAACAGCCTTCGGTTGAAGTCTTCTTATCATTTCATTGATTGACGGGTCCTTATACTGCGGGACATTCATATCCCACCAGAAACCGTGTATTTCACCATAATTAGTACACAATTCCATTACCTGCCCGGTAAGAAATTCCATGTACCTGTCCCAGTCCGGCTTATCTCCCGGCTCAGGACCAGACAGCTCATGATGACGTCCCTGATTGGGATAATTCGGATGGTTCCAGTCAGCAATGGAATAGTACAGGCATAACGGCACTCCCCTTTTGTGGCATGAATCGGACAACTTCCCGATAATATCCTGTTTATACGGGGTGTTCATTGTATTAAACTTCGTCAGCCTGGTGTCCCACAGGCAGAATCCATCATGGTGTTTTGTGGTAATTGTAATATACTTCATCCCGGCACTTTCCATGAGATCGAGCCACCTGTCCGGTTCGAATTTAATGGGATTCCAATCTTCTGCAAGCTTTACAAACCGGGCCCTTGGCACCCTTGCCCTCCACTGATGCTGTTCATGCCATGCGGGAATTGAATAGAGTCCCCAGTGTATGAACATGCCGTATCGCTTTTCAAAAAACCAGTCGCGTCCGTCACCGAATATTTTTACCGGTGATGCTGCAAATCCTGTTACTGCGGAAGAAATGCCCTGTGTAACAGAACCCGGGTAGAATAAAGGTGCTGCAGCACAGGCTGAAGCAGTTTTTATCATCTCTCTCCTGTTCATTGTTAATAAATTAACAGACGTTAAAATTCCTTAGAACCTCCCGAAGATAGAATATTTCCCGGTATTGCAAAAGATCGAGGAATAAAGAAAATGTCCGGGATTGTTGGTCTCCATTTTTCTTTCAAGATGAAGCACAGGCTCTCCTTTTTTAAGGTGAAGGAATTTGCTGATCTTCACCGATGCAGGAATTGCCTTGATACGCTGCTCCCCTCCCCTGATCTCGATCTGATAATGATCGCGAAGTATCCTGAAAAGCGACTGGTTCTCAAACTTCCGTGAGGTTATTCTCGGCAGGTTTATGTTGGCAATATAACTTATATCATAAAATATAGGCACATCATCCACCAAACGCAGTCTCTCCATATAAACGCACCCGGATTCCTTCTCCAGTTGTGAAAGCGGAAACATGAAATCATCTTTCCATGGTATAATCACGGGTTTTACAATTATACTTGTCTTCAGCTTACGGTCACCGACTGCAGATGTCGTCCCTGAAACGGAAAGTATTCCTATCTCCCTGGGAAGATGATGTACTATACTCCCCTTTCCCTGGTGCCTGCTGATGTATCCGTCATTTGCCAGGTTGTTGAGTGACTGCCTGACAGTAGGTCTTGTCACGCCATACAACTGGCAAAGTTCATTCTCGGACGGAAGAAGGTCGCCTTCCCTGTAAACTCCGTCAACAATATGCTTCCGCAGAACCTCATAAAGCTTTTTGTGTTGCGGTATTGACCTGTGCGGAACCATTCAGATTTTTTTTTGTAAATATATTATATTTTACTTGTAAATACAAGTTAATTTATTTATTTTTGTACCTTCTGATCCATAATAAGTTGTAAATGAATTATTAAACACTTTATCTTACTTATTATAACAAGTTTACCAATAGCCAAAAACCAATAACCAATAACCAATAACCAATAACCAATAACCAATAACCAATAACCAA
>CAZKMH010000460.1:0-3564 GCA_964553395.1 uncultured Rikenellaceae bacterium
CACTAAGTAACACAAAGGAATACAATAAATTAAGAACATTTATGAATTAAACAGACTAAAAAACATTATAACTATTCTTCAGATGAAAATTCAAAAAAAAGTTCCAACACTGATAATTCTGGCTTTAATTTTCCCTGGCATATTATTTTGTCAGAAAAAGGGCATTGCAAAAATCGCGCTTGTTCAGACAACAGCTAAACAAAACCAGGATCCGTTTATGGGAGATTATGTACCTCAAAAAGTTCGTCCCCTGATGATTGAAAATTTTGAGAACATTCTGAGCATGTTTGAAAAAGCCGGTCAGATGGATGCAGACCTTGTATGCGGACCTGAAGATATGCAAAACATCGGATCTTACGGACTTCATATCGACAAGAAAGATCCTGCTTCAGGAAAAACTCTATTCAACTCACTTGCAATATCAGTACCCGGACCAATTACCGATCAGATAGCAGCAATAGCGAAAAAATACAACATGTACATCATTGCGCCTGTTTATGAGGCAACCGGTGAGAAAATATATAATACAGCAGTTATATTTGACCGTCAGGGAAATATTATCGGAAAGCACAGAAAGACTTTATTGCCGGTTATGGAAACCTGGCTGGTGTCCACCGGAGATGAACTGAATGTATTTGAGACCGACTTCGCCACTATTGCCGTTGCTACCTGCTGGGAGCTGTGGTACCCTGAGATTTCAACCATCTATGCGCTGAAAGGGGCTGATATAATTTTTAATCCCACCATGGCCAGAGATAATAAACCAGGACAGGGTCTGGAGACTGCATCAACTTATATTACAAGAGCCAGGGACAATTCGGTTCATATTGCACCGGTCATTCTGGGTCAGGAGGGTAACGGAATTATTGACTTCGACGGGAATGTTATTGCAGAAGCGACAGGACAGAACAATGTTGTTATCATTGCTGAGATTGATTTTGCAAAAGAAAGGATCCAGGAAAGTGAATGGTGGAAAACTATAAACGGAACGGATAATGTCAGAGCAATTCATTATAAATCACGCCGTCCTGCGATTTATCAAACGTTGACCGATCCCAATCCACCAATCCTTGAAAGGTACAGGAACATTAATCTTACAACCGGCGACCGCGTGAGGCAGTTAAATGCTGTCAGAGAAGTGGATTATGGACCCAAGGCAGGTAACGCATTAAATACCAGCGTAATACCACTTTCTGTTTTAAATGTGATACCTTACCCCCGGAACGTTAAGTTTGAAGGTGAGGATTTTCGCATTAACGGCAAACTGATGATCGTTAATGATAAGAATGCCGTAGCAGCCGACAGGTTTACGGCAGAAGAGCTGGTCAGAGATCTTAAATCGAAATGGAACATTCAGGCTCAAATCGGAAATGAAGGAACAGGTCCTGCCATAGTATTGACCCGCCGCCATGCCCCAAAAACTATTCCGGATCAGGGATATCAGCTCACAACTTCAAAGAATAAGATTGTGATAAATGCCGGTTCCGATGAAGGGCTGTTTTATGGCACTCAGACGCTTTTACAGCTTATTAAGGAAGATGCCTCATCTCACAAAGTACAGGGTATAACAATTACCGATTGGCCGGACATAAAAAAGCGTGCAGTGCATTATGATACCAAACACCACCAGGACAAAGCTTCATATGTAAAAAGCTTTATCAAAGAACTGGCCGGTTACAAAATCAATATGCTCGTCTGGGAATGGGAGGATAAATTCGCCTACCCCAGCCATCCTGAGATTGGTGCACCCGGGGCTTTCACTATGTCGGAGATGCAGGAACTGACACGCTACGCACAGAAATACCATATACAAATAGTTCCGCTTGTTCAGGGTCTGGGGCACGTAAGCTTCATTCTGAAATGGCCTCAGCATAAACATCTGAGGGAGATCGAAGCTTCGAACTGGGAGTTTTGTCCCCTTAAACAGGGAAGCTATGAACTGCTTTTTGATCTCTGGCAGGATGCCATTGAAGCTACGCCAGGTTCGGAGTACATCCATATCGGCTCTGACGAAACCTACGAACTGGGTGCATGCAAAGAGTGTAAAGCTAAATCAGAAGAGATCGGAAGAAGCGGACTGTACCAGTTGTTCATCAACAAATCAGCCATGTTCCTTCAGCCGAAAGGAAGGAAAGTAATGGCATGGGAAACTCCAATGGGCTGGACAATGGGTAAATCTCCGGCAAAAGGGATCGAACCGGTTAAGGGTTTGGTTCTGACTGAAAGCTATAATTACGAAACTCCGGAATTGACTTATGCAATAGAAGCAAGGTCCGGAGGATTTGAGGTATTTGCATATGATCCGAATCCGGGAGTGGTGCCAATGATGGTTCCATATATGTTCGAAAAGAGAGAGAGTGGGGAATTGAGCGCCGGCAGTCTGGAAAAATCGTACCGTTTTTTATCGCATGCAGCCAGGTCGGGAGCGTTCGACGGAATGATCTGCACTTCATGGGATGATGATGATTTGCATAATCAGATGTGGATGATGCATTTTGTTAATTCGGCTGCGTGGTCATGGAACGGAAGCGCTCCGTCACTTGATGAATTCAGGGAATCATTTTTTGCGGGCTACTATGGCAGTTCGGCAACAGATATAGAAGAGCTTTTCAGGATACTTAATGAAGGAGTTTACTATTTTGCCGGAACCATGGAACGGAATGTATGGCATTATGGCGAGATCGGACAAACACATTTACCCGATCTTCCGAGGGGTGATGCGTTGGAGTATGATCCGTACTGGAATACGGAATATAAAGCAAAAGTTACCGAATCGGAGGATATGCTTTCCAGAATGGACAGGGCGCTGCAGATCATACAGGAGAATATTAAAGCCGGGGCGGATCATAGTTACGATTTTGAGATCTTTCGAACCACAGCTGAGCTTGTCAGGCACACCTGTCTGACATATATTGACCTTTCAAATCTCGAATATACAATAAGGAAAGCCCATGTAAGCCGGTTTGTGGATTACAATGTCTCCCTTGACAACCTGCTTAAGGCACAACAGATCATTGAAACCATTCTGAAAAGAAGTGAAACTGTTTTTAATGACCTGGTAAAAACCTATGAAGTGACCCGTTTACCCAAAGGATTGTCCACCACTGATAAGTCATTCTTCTGGCAGCAGGACAGGGCAAGGCATTTTGCATTCCGCCGGCCCGATATGTCATTTCTCATCTATGACGACAAATTACTGGACATAGAAGGTTATCTTGAAAAACTGAAAGCATACATTGATTTTTTCAGGGTCAGCGTCAATTAATAGCCCTGTATAAACAGAAAGTCATGTTAGCAACCCTGAAATTTAAGCTGCCGGCAACAAACTCATTTATCCGGGAATTACCTTAATTTAATGAATCGAAATATGTCAGGACTTTAATTAAGTCGGCTTCCTTCTTTACATTGATCTTTTCTTTTTTTAGAAATGATTTTATTTCAGAGGTGGGAATGCCAAGCAGTTTTGTCAGATCTTTGGATGTCCTGAAAACCCTGGGCAATCCCGGATCGGTTTTAACATAATATTCTTCCGGTCCGTTCATAAACCTGGCAGGTATTTCATTT
>CAZKMH010000461.1:0-3556 GCA_964553395.1 uncultured Rikenellaceae bacterium
GGTAACCTGGATACTTCCAGTCCCTGCTGCTGTTGAAAGTCCCTGCATATGAGCGGTGATAATTCCTGCACCTGAATTTAGTGTGAATGCTCCGGCACTACCGTCAATCAGGCTAGTCCCTACATCCAAAATAGCACCACTGTTAACTGTGAAGTTTATTGTGTTTGAAATTGTTCCTCCTGTTTTTGAGTAAGTCTGGGTGCCGGTTCGATTAAAATTGATTGCACCCGTACCGGTACTGGTTTCCGTAATTGTACCACCTGAAAGGGTAAAGTTTCCACCAACATTCAGTGTACCGACTGTTGCACTTGGATCTTCATCCATGTCCAATATTCCTCCTGAAATACTCACATCACCTGTAACTGATAAAGTAGAATTAGCTGCCCCTGTAACTATGGTAAAATTTCCACTATTCAGTGTGAAATTTCCACCCACATTCATTGTGCAGGAACCTGTGCTATTATTCATTTTGAAACAGGCATTATTATCAATTAAGACATTTCCGGTCACTGTAATCGTGTAACCAGTCCCTGTATTTGACATTCGAAGGGAACGAGTATTAGGATCAACAGGAGTCCCGGTTCCTGAAACTGTAAAATCACCGGCAATAGTGATATTTGATTGCATATAGAGATTACCAGTTTGTCCGGTACAATTCCATGTGAAATTTCCGAATGTCTGGTTGAACCCGGTTGGGATGATATTAGTAACCCCGGTAATGTTACAATTTGAAGCAGCATTCCATGTTGCAGTTGGAATTGTTCCCCCATTCCTGGCATGCTGGTAGGCTGATCCGCTGTTAAAAGCCAGTGTCCCGGTGGTAGTGATTGTTCCTGAGTTGACCAATGTCCCGTCAACAGTCATATCTGGTACTGCTGCTCCGTTTGCAATAGTTAGTGTTCGTAATGCATTAACAGTTACTTGTCCCCCTGCATCAATTACAACCTGGTCAACAGTAGCATTTACGGTTACTGTAACAGTATGAGTACTTCTGATCGCAGTATTTCCGTCACCGCTGTTTGGTGCGGAAGGAGCTGCAACCCAGGCGATTCCATTGTAACGTTGCCAGACAGCTATGTTGTTCCAATTGCCGGAGGCAGCTGTACGATAATCATCGAGAACCTGACCAAACCCATAGTTACTCATCCCTAATAAAACAGTTAGAAGGGAGGGAAACAAAAGAAACCTTTTAATATGGTGGAAAATATGTATCATAGCAGGTCTAATGCCAGTTCAATCAGAAAGATTCCAGAACCAATAAAGTACCTTTGGCAGAAGTACTCTGAATTTCAATTTAAAGTTATTTCTGTCTCGGCATATCTGACCGGTCTTACATCTGAAGGAGCCGAATAAATTACCCGGATATTACCGGTGTTGAAATCGACCCCCGGGATCTTATTGAGGTTGAACTGAAACCTGCGCGTAGTATTGGGTGTATAAACTGCAACACCATTTGCCACACCAACCCGGGTTATTACTCCACCAGGCGATATATGATCTACGGTTATATCTCCATATACTGACATGTTTCCTGACCTGTTAAAAACAATATTCAGATTGGGATCTGCTTTATCAGTCATATCAAGTGCCAGATCTGAGAGGCTTACCTTTGCCGTAGATTCTCCGCGCCTTATAATTACCGGAAGAGTTATGCCGAACACAGGAGTTAACTTTACAGAAATTGAAGTAGTATCAATTACTTTCTCCTCCTCTCCCAGCGGTTTCGTTGCGGGTATGGATCTGAAATAAAAATGAGACCGGTATTCCCCAGTCTCCAGTTCATTTGATCTTATAAGCTGTACCTTTATAACCTGGGCTTCGTTAGGACCCAGTGTAACGGAGCGGGGAAAATACCTGATGAACCTTTCTGCAAACCTCTGCCCCGGATCAGGTTCTGTAATTGTCTCAAATCCTCCGTCTTCCTTCATCCTGATCTGTATAATGGATATGGCATATGTAGCTGTATCCTGTCCGGTATTGGCCAGATTAAGATCCATCGACCTCTTTGATCCCTCAAAAACCACTCTTCTTGGTGTGATCAGAAGATTTCCCTGTGCTGAAACATCAACTGAAATAAATAGAAACAGTACACTTAATACAGAAAGGGGGAAAATGGATGGTAGAAGCCTGAATGAATATTTTGATTTTCTGTAAGATTTCATTCTGATCTGTGGTATTGGGTGGTTGAGTTCATTCCTGTTAGTTGAAATCAAATGAAATTTCATAAGTTCCGGTATATACTCCCACAGGATTATCCTCCAGTGTACCTACATTAAGCGTTGCTCCGACCAGAACTATCTGATATCCGCCCTGCAGCATGCCGGCTCCGATATCGGTGGTAGGTACTGATACCCATTCATCCACCATCATGGTTTTAGCAGAGTTTGTATGAATAAGTAAAACAGGTTTTGCGGGTAAAGTAATTGTAAATGCGGCATTCTGATCACCTGCTACATAAAAACTGGCAGCATTAAATGTGCCGGGACCTTTGAAAACGCTTCCCATAACCGATATTGTACTCTGGGGAGTAAGAATAATCTTGCCTCCCTGTGGCCCCGGAGAAAAGCGGCCGAAATTCAGCTGTGAGGTTTCGCTTGCAGAGAATACAGGAACAATTTCTGCAATAACCTGACCTGTTGCGCTGACCGGCGTTGAGACCTGTGCAAGTGCGTCAATCCCTGTTAGAACAAAACATAAAAGCAGGCTGTAATAAAATCTGTAAAACCTCATTGCTTCTTTGAGGAAGGTATAGACATAATCAAAACCCTGTTATTGATAATTTACCGTTACGGTAAATTCACCGCTACCGCCTGCATTGGAAGTGTTGTATACTCCAGCAGCCTGACTGGCACCCACGTTCAATGTGGCACCGACAAGCAGGGTCGAAGTACCCAGAGTGAGAGTTCCTGTGGGGGTAGGATTGCTGACCCAGGTGTCAATTGTCATGGTATTCGTTCCATTAGAGACAGTTGTTACTCCGGCCGGAAGGGTAATGGTATACACAGCATCGATGCTACCTGTAACGGTAAAGCTGGCAGCAGCCGGAGTACCTCCAGCCATTATTGTGACACCTCCCGAGGTTGTGCGGGAATTATCCGTAGCAAGAACACAGGTTCCGGGTGCTACGCTTCCTGCAAGGATCCCGAAATCCATATCAACAGTATTTGATATTGCAATCGGGGTAAGAATGGTTGCAGCCGCTGAAGCTGTAGCTGATGACTGGGCAAACATGCCTGCTGTGAAAGCGAGTAAAAGAAATCCAAGGACTAAGAGCTTTTTCATTTTGTTACAATTTATTTTAGTTAAACATGAATAATTTCCTGATTATTAAGACTAAACCTTTGCCATATTGGTTGCTTCTCTAAAAAAGAGCCATCTATCCGGTGCATAAAAATTTTGCAAAATATACAACTAATGTTATTTGCATGATTCAAAGTTATTTAACATCAGATTAAAGTTATCAACACCGACAGGGCAAGATAATGAATTTTCACATATTCCTGAAACGTCCCCTGACAAGTTAATTAAACTGTCGTACCAGGATGTTTTAATCCGA
>CAZKMH010000462.1:0-3548 GCA_964553395.1 uncultured Rikenellaceae bacterium
GGAGGGGAGGGGTTCCGAAGCCTAGGCTTGCTTTCGAGGCGAAGGCGGGGAGGGGCGATACGCCGGTGCTGCTGGCCGTCGTCAGGGGGATCAGGGTGTTGCCGACAACCCTCGCGTTTTCCAACCCGACGCGCGCGTAGTACACGTCCGAGGAGGCCGGCGCCAGGATGGACGGGAACGAGGAAAACGCGACCCTCATGGTGTTATCGGTGGTCACGAGGGCGAAGGAGGGATCGGTCAGATCCCCCAGGAAATCGTTTCCCGACGCGTCCAGGATCCTGTCGACGCGCCGGGACGTCACGGCGTTGTTGTCGATCGTCACCATGGCGCGGAAAAGCTTGTAGCCCGTGCCCCCGGCGGGGATCGCCTGGAAGAGGATCGCGAGCTCATTCGCGGAGCGAAGCGCGATCTGCGGATGACGTGCGCTGGAGTAGAGCGAATCGTTGTCGATCGCCACGGGGGAGGTGACGAGAACCTGGGTGCGGGTGGTCGCCTTGTCCGCGAAATTCGCGGCCCCGTTGACCGCCGCGTAATAGAGCCTCGTATTGGGCGAGCCGCCGATCGCGTTGTCTCCGACGAACGCCACATGAAGGACCGTCCCATTGGCCACGACGGAGGGCTGGTCGAACAGCCAGTTCCCTGTACCGGCGTCGTTCACCTGGAAGATCCCTTCGGCCCACGCGGACGTGGCCAGCACTGAGGTCACGGCGATGGCAAGCAGGATGCGGCGGCAGGAACGGATCATCGGATCTCCTCCGGACGGATCGTTGGCAGGTCTACTCGATGCGCCAGAACCGCCATTGTATCTCATTTCCCACGCGAATTCCGATGGCGTCGATCGTACGGACGGTCCCCCCGACGTCTCCGGACGAGCGCACGTGGAAATACGTCGATCGGACGTCCGCGAGATGCCTGATCAAGGTTCGGGCGTACAGATCCCGCAGAAAAGGGGAGACGTTCCCGATCTGGCTCGCGGTCGTGAACGGGTGGTCCTTCCGGTATTCGATGATCTCGTCCGCGGTCTTCCCGTCGATCGCCCCGCCCTCCGCCAGGTCCGTACCGGCCGAGAGGGACATCAGCACCTCCTTCGGGGCGGTGTTCAGGTTCACCATGCCGGAGGAGGAGACGGTCACGAAGGGGAGCAGCTTCTCGAAGATCTCGCCGGTCACGCCGCGCACCAGGCGCAGCTCCCCGGTCGTGTCGAACAGGTCGTTCTTCGCCCGGTACGGATTCGGAAGGCCGAGGTAGTGCGAGCTTTCCGCCCCGCCGACGCGGGGATTTTCGTCGTTGTCCAGCCAGTCGACGACGGCGTCCGCCACGGCCCGGTCGATCCCGAGGGTGTCCAGGAGGCGCTGGAACACGGCGAGCCGCCGCTCGTCCGGCGCGTTCCCGTTCGGCAGCATGAGACGGTTCAGGTCGATCTTCCGTTCCTCGTCCTCGATGGTGACCCGGACTTCCCCGTCCCCGAGCGTGATCGGCAAGGCGGCCCGAGACCAGTATTCGTCGAGGGTGTCGTACTGGTTGTCCCGGGCATCCTGCCGCAGGGCGATCCGCGCCGCTCCGGTCCCGCCTTCGGCCAGCAGGATGCAGCGGATGGAATCCCTCCCGTACGCGCCGGTCTGGGCCGACTGCGCCCCGATGCGGAAGACCTCGTGGGCGAGGGCGACGACGAGCACCAGGATCAGGAGGGTGACGAGGAGGGCGATCCCCTTCTCGTTTTTGCGCCGCCGGGTCATTGTTTTCCCACGCTTCGCCGCCCGGACCAGGTCACGTTTCCCTCCTGGCCGGCCAGGGGGATCGGAACTTCGCGGCGGTACGTCTCTCCGCCCGCGCCCACCAGCGTGACGGCGGCTTTCCTCGGCAGCGCCGTTTTCGAGCCTCCCCCGGGGGGCCACTCCTTGACCCACGTCGTCCCGTCGAACACCTCGACGCGGAAGCCCCGCAGCCCTTCCGCCACCGTGGATTCCCTGAGGGGAATCTTGTTCCCGACGAACGGGAGATCGGATTGCTCCCGGCGCAGGTCGAGGGTGACGCCGTCGGCCCCGATCCTCGGGGAAAACCGGATCTTGACGATTTCCGCGGGAGGGTGTCCGCTATCCCCGTCGGGAATCTGGAAGGCCGTGAAAGTGAGCGTCGCCGCCTGCATTCCGGAGAGCTGATCCTCGCGCAGGGAGAGGGCGGACTCCTCCCGCGCCGAGGCAGCCAAGGCGCCCATGAGGTCGGTCCCGACGCGGTCGAGGACGAGGCGGATCTGCCGGAATTCGCGCGAACGCGAGGAGAGCGTCTCGCGCACCCGGGCGGCCCCCGTGAACGCCGAGAGCAGGAGCAGAAGGAGGACCGAGAGCACCGACAGCGCAAGCAGGATCTCGAGGAGGGTGAATCCACCGCGGCGAACGGGCGGTCGCCTCATTTGACGGCGACGCCGGCGAGGGAGACCTGCTCCTCCCGGCCTCCGGCGGACCAGGTGACGGTCACATGGACTTCCCGGGCGTCGGGGTGCGCGGCCGGACGGATCGAGCGTTCCCAGGAGTACGCCTCCAACGGCGCCGCGAACTTTCCGGAAGATTCCCCGGTCTCGGGCCACACCGCAGTGGACTCCCGGACGAGGGTCTCCCCGAGGAAGGAGGCGACGGTCCACCGTTCGGAACGGTCCTCCGCGGCGATCGCGCCGGAGAGGACCTGGTACGCGAGGAGCAGCGTGATCGACAGGATGGCGAGGGAGACCAGCACCTCGAGCAGGGTGAACCCGCGGCGGTCAGCCATCTTCCCGGACCGTCCCCTCGAGGATCCTGATCGAGCCGTCGAACGGGCTGAGGCGGAGGGTCCATTGGGAGGGGGTGTTCCCGCCCCCATCGTCCCGAAGGAAGATCCGCGCCGCCGCGACCCGTCCGCCGGGGAGATACCGGATCTCCGTGGGGATGTCGAGCGGGCGATCCACCCCCTCGATGAGGATCCCGGTCACCGAAAGGCGGGACCCGAACTCCATGGTGCGCTTCCCCTCGTCCGTGCGGTCCGGATGAACGAACTCGTATGTCCCGTCGGACGGATGCAGGACGAGCCGGGTCTCCCGCTTCTCGAAGAGGGAGAGATCGTACGCCGCCTCGGAGCCCGCGGAGAGCGCGCGGAATACCGTGTCCCGGTCGGGCTCGCCGACGTGCGAAAGCCGCGGGAGGGCGACCCACAGCACCAGGCCGAGCACGAACAGGACGACGGCAAGCTCGACGAGCGTGAACCCGCCCGGAGGGACGGGCCCTCTACTGGGCGTCCCAGGAGTTGATGTCCCCATCCTCGCCTTCACCGCCGGGAGCGCTGTCCGCGCCGTAGGAGCTGATGTCGTAATCGCCGTGCGCCCCGGGGCTCACGTACACGTACGGGTTCCCCCACGGGTCTTTCGGCAGACGGTCCATGTAGCCGTCCTTCCGGTAGTTCCTGGGAATCCGGCCGGCGTCGGGGATCTTGATCAGCGCCTCGATCCCCTGGTCGGTGCCGGGGTAGAACCCGTTGTCCAGCTTGAACAGCCCGAGGGCCTGTTCGATGTTCCGGATCTG
>CAZKMH010000463.1:0-3542 GCA_964553395.1 uncultured Rikenellaceae bacterium
CTTTCACCCCCCCCCGACTCAACCTAACCCAACTTTTACTATCTTTGTCCGTTTTTAATTATCGCAACAATCAGATCCAATGGGGAAACGCTTTCCTGAATATAAGACTCTTGATCTTTCACAGGTAAACAAGGATATACTGAAAATCTGGGATAAGAATGACACATTCCGTAAAAGTGTCCGTGAACTGAACGTCAAAGGTGAATTTGTATTTTATGAAGGCCCTCCTTCTGCAAACGGTATCCCCGGAATTCACCATGTGATGGCAAGAACCATCAAGGATGCAATCTGCCGGTACAGGACACAATGCGGGTTTATGGTCAAACGGAAAGCGGGATGGGATACTCATGGTCTTCCGGTTGAGCTGGGTGTTGAAAAGGCACTTGGTATCACAAAAGAGGATATCGGGACTGAAAAGATCTCAATCGAGGAATTCAACAAGGCATGCCGCATCGACGTTCTGAGGTACACCGACCAGTGGGAGGACCTGACCCGTAAGATGGGATACTGGATTAACATGGACCACCCGTACGTGACTTATGATAACAGGTATATCGAAACTCTCTGGTGGCTTCTCAGGCAACTCTATTCAAAGGGATATCTTTACAAGGGTTATACAATTCAGCCGTATTCTCCGGCCGCAGGCACCGGACTGAGCTCGCATGAACTGAACCTCCCCGGCTGTTACCGGGATGTGAAAGACACAACCTGCATCGCACTCTTTAAAGTTATCCGCGACGACAGATCAGAATTCCTGTATAAAGACGCAGATACTGAATCGGTTCACATAATGGCCTGGACCACAACACCGTGGACACTCCCTTCAAACACTGCGCTTGCCGTCGGGAAAGAAATTAAATACATCAGGGTCAGAAGCTTTAATCCTTATACCGGAGATCCAATCATTGTGGTAATCGCAAAAGATCTTCTTTATGCAATGTTCCCCGAGGCAAATGCCGGACTTCACATTTCAGAATACAAACCGGGTGATAAAAAGATCCCTTATAAGGTTTTTGGTGAGTTTTCAGGAAGTCAGCTCGAAGACATTAAGTATGAGCAGCTTATAGACTGGGTGAAACCGGATGATGGCGCTTTCCGTGTTCTGACAGGCGATTTTGTAACGACTGAAGATGGAACCGGAATAGTTCATATCGCTCCCACATTCGGAGCTGATGACTATAAAATAGCAAAGCAATATGGTGTCCCGCCGATGATGGTTAAGATGAAGGATGGCTCACAAGGTCCGATGGTTGACAAAAAGGGGTATATGGTTCCGATAAAGGATCTGGACGGGAAATTTGTTAAGGAGAGAGTCAATATAAGCACATACCAGGGATTCAGCGGCAGACCAGTGAAGAATGAGTATGATGCAGGTATCCCGCCGGATGCGGATACACTTGATGTGGATATTGCCGTAATGCTCAAGCAGACAGGCAAAGCCTTCAGAATAGAAAAAATGGTGCATAGCTATCCTCATTGCTGGCGGACTGATAAGCCGGTACTTTATTACCCGTTGGATGCATGGTTTATCCGCACAACCGCATTCCGCGACCGGTTGATCGAACTCAACAATACAATTAACTGGAAACCCCAGTCAACCGGGACCGGGAGGTTCGGGAAATGGCTCGAAAATCTGGTTGACTGGAACCTTTCACGCTCACGTTTCTGGGGAACTCCACTGCCGATATGGGTTACAGAGGACAGGAAAGAAGAGATATGCATCGGATCGGCAGGCGAGCTTAAAGCAGAGATCGAAAAGTCAGTCAAAGCAGGATTCATGAAAAAGAATCCCCTTGGAAAATTCATTGAGGGAGATAACTCGCAGGAGAATTATGAGAAATTTGACCTTCACAGGCCATTCGTTGATGAGATAATACTGGTCAGCCCGACCGGACAAAAGATGTTCCGTGAGCCTGATCTTATAGATGTATGGTTCGATTCCGGCGCGATGCCTTACGCACAGGCTCATTACCCGTTTGAGAATAAAGAGAATTTCGATAAGATGTTCCCGGCCGATTTCATTGCCGAAGGCGTGGACCAGACAAGAGGCTGGTTTTTTACACTGCATACCATAGCGACAATGATCTCCGACTCTGTGGCATTTAAAAATATAATTTCAAACGGACTTGTCCTTGACAAGAATGGCAACAAAATGTCAAAGCGTCTGGGAAATACTGCCGATCCGTTCAGCATAATCGGTGAGTATGGTTCAGATCCGTTGCGCTGGTACATGCTTACCAACTCACAACCATGGGATAACCTGAAGTTCGATATAGCAGGTGTCGATGAAATGAAACGCAAGTTCTTCGGTACGCTTTACAACACCTATTCTTTTTTTGCACTTTATGCCAATGTTGATAATTTCAGGTTTGCCGAAAGAGATATCCTTGTAAATGACAGGCCGGAGATCGATCGCTGGATCATCTCCCTGCTTAATTCCCTTGTAAAGGAAGTTGGGAAGTGTTATGAGGAGTATGATCTCACACGTGCCGGCCGCGCAATTCAGGATTTTGTAACAGAAAACCTGAGTAACTGGTATGTCCGCCTGAACAGGAAGCGTTACTGGGGCGGGGATTATGATGGTGATAAAATTGCAGCATATCAGACCCTCTATGCGTGTCTGGAAACCGTAAGCAGGCTCGCAGCACCAATAGCTCCATTCTTTATGGATCAGCTCTTCCGCGACCTGAACATGACAACCGGCAGACATACTGATGAATCAGTACATCTTGCTGTGTTCCCTGAGCATGACGGAACACTCATAGATAAGGAACTTGAAGAGAGAATGGATATTGCGCAGAAGATCTCCTCGATGATCCTTGGATTGAGAAGAAAAGTGAGCATAAAGGTGCGTCAGCCGCTGGCAAGAATAATGATTCCGGTTCCTGATAAAAGCTTCAGAAAGAAATTTGATGCAGTAAAGGATCTGGTCCTTGCCGAGGTCAATGTGAAGGAGGTTGAGTATATTGATGATACAGCTGCCATTCTTATAAAAAAGATCAGGCCCAACTTTAAAACACTCGGTCCCAGGTATGGTAAGCTTATGAAGGAGATCAGCAATACAATCACAGGACTGACCCAAAAAGAGATAGCATCATTTGAAGCATCCGGATCGCATACTTTAAATGTAAATGGTCAGAATATAACCCTTGGTCAGGATGATGTGGAGATAATCTCAGAGGATATTCCCGGCTGGCAGGTTGCAAACGACGGAAAGCTGACGGTTGCACTTGATATTACCGTGACCAGTGAGCTCAGATATGAAGGGATTGCAAGGGAGTTTATCAACCGTATCCAGAATATCCGGAAGGAAAATGGGTATGATGTGACCGATAAGATCAGGGTTCAGATTGAGGATCATGAGTTTGTCAGGGAAGCTGTTTCACGGCATTCAGCCTATATCGGTTCACAGACCCTGGCGACGACAGTAACGATTGTCAAAGAGGCTGCTGGCAAGAATTCCAGAGAGGTGGAGATTGATGATGTTATTGTTCAAGTCATTATTGAGAAAGTGTGATTATAATTCTTCCTGGTGTTCTATA
>CAZKMH010000464.1:0-3540 GCA_964553395.1 uncultured Rikenellaceae bacterium
CGTAACTTTTCAATTCGTGTTCCAGAGAGTCTGCGGAATCGTTCCAGTTGCTCGGCGAATTCCTTGCAAAAACGTGGGGAATGTAAAGGGGAGCGATTCGGTGAAATCAGGGGCTGGCAATCCCTGAGCTCTAGCCCAGGTGGGATCCAGTTAACGTCCGGTAATGTATATTATGTCAAATTAAGGAAAGACGAGACAAATCATCGCGTCCGCGCGATCAGGAACTCCCACCCCATAAAAACCGGGTCCACCCTCTTCACGAGGAGATCGCAGAAGTCGCGGACTTTCGGGATTCGTTCGAGGTACGGTATCTTCGGAAAAAGACCGGAAGATTGCGCTGGAATCGACAGGAAGTCGAACAGGAAATCCTTGCTGACCTCGAAGCGGAAATCGACTCGCGTTATTCGCGTCTCCGGCAACGATTCGAGGCACGAAACGAGTTCCCCGATCGGGACTGCGCCATATTGGTATTTCTGCTCGGGGAATGCCTTTCGGATGGCGTCGCCCCCCTTTTCGTCGAACAGGCCCGCGTAGTAACTGATCGACAGCACCCCGCCCGGGACAAGAAGGCTGCTCGCCTGCCGCAGCGATTCGGCGAACCCGGGCAGGAGGAAGATCGAGGCGGTGTAGAATATCGCGTCGAACGACTCGTTGAAACAAGCCGAAAGGTTTTCCGCGTCTCCCCGGAAGAAATAAACCCCCGCCAAGGCTTTGCATCGTTCCCTCGCCCGCAGGAGCATCCGTTCGCTGATGTCGATCGCGTAGATGTTCGGCGACCTCCCGGCCATGGCCTGATGGAGCGCCAGCGTGGAGATTCCCGTTCCGCACCCGACATCGAGGATTCTCTCCGGGCTCAACGGCTCGATCAGCTCGAGCTGCCGCCTCGTCAGCGTTTCGAAAAGATGGTGCCGTTCCTCGAAACAGTCGTATGCATCGGCGCTCTGGTCGAAGTTTTTCTCGACCGCCGTCTTGAAACGGTTGTCGAACTCCCCAGCGGCGCCCATCAGCCGGGCGCCTTCACGACGACCTGATTCTTTCCCGATTTCTTGGCGACGTAGGAAGCCTCGTCCGCGAGCGAAACGATCTGATCTTCGGAGACATCCCCGTTATCAGAGCTGTAAATCCCTATGCTTACGGTTAGATGAACAGAATTGTCCGCTTTTGGGATGAAGTTGTGTCCGGCGACTTCCGACTTGATCCTTTCGGCGACCATCAGGGCGCCGCCAGGGGTCGATTCAGGAAGAATGAGCGCGAACTCCTCCCCCCCATAACGCGCAATGATATCCGTGGTCCGGGCGCATTTCCGTAGAAGTTCCGCGATTTTCAGAAGCGCAAAATCTCCGGCCGGGTGCCCGAACCGGTCGTTGAACCGCTTGAAATCGTCCACGTCGATCATCAGAAGCGACAGGGTGTGCCGGTACCTGCGGGCACGCTCGAGTTCCCTGCGCAACGACTGGTAGAATTCCCGATGATTATAAAGCCCTGTCAATCCATCGGTTACCGCCATTATCTTCATGCTGTCGTAGAGGGATACCACTTCGAGGGCAAGCCCCGCTTCCGACGCGAGGTTTGAAATGGGGACGGCGTTTTCCCGGGTCACCACCTTCCCGTTCTCGACGCTCCGGACGACCAGAAGGGCGGCGGACGGGAAAATTTCGCATCGAAGACAGGCGGTGATCGATTCACGATGGATCTCCGGGTTCCCGGCGCCGGTGAAGAACTCCGGCGGAATGTGTCTCAACCAGCACTTCAGGTTTTCGGAATAGTAGTTGGGGCATGTCCGGTCCGCGCAATTCTTCGCCTCCACGCAACGCACCTTCAGGTTTCTCATCACCGGGAGACAGAGAACGGGAGAGGAACCGATGATTGCCTCCTCCTCCGGAAGATGCGGAAGTTCCCGCGGGGATCCGTGGAGCAGGTTCCCGGACCAGAATGTCCGCGCCAGAAGGGAGCCGGGATGCCACAGCGGGATGCGAAGCGGACTCCCCGAGACGGGATCGGTTTCTCCCTGGAACGCGAGGAACCCGTCGCCGGAGACCTTCCCGATACTCGTCCCCGGGAAACCGTATCCCTCCGCGATCCCGCCGAGGAGGATACCGAAGACTTCGTCGGCCTGCCGGGACTGGAGCATCTTCTTGGTCAGCCGATGGTGCGACAGCAGATTCTTTTGGGATTCGGAGATCTCGCGGGTGCGGCGCTCCGCACTCTCCCGGATCGATCGCTTCTCCTCTTCCGCCTCGAGGCGGCAACGGGACAGAAGGCTCTTCACGGCCCCGGCGATATAGCCGGGGCCGCCCCGGGACGGAAGGATCTCGCCTTGCGCCGCGACGGTTTCCGCGACCGCCGCCAGCGCCGCCTCCGAGGGCAGGAGGAAGCGTTGGCGAAGGAAGACGAGGGTGGCCATGTTGAGTAGGAAGAACGACGCCAGGATCGCCTGCGGCAGGAACGGCAGACGGGAACCCGCGTTCGGTATGTACGTCTGCAGGGACCACTCCCCGGAGAGCGTCCCGCTCATCACCGGCGCCTCCCCCTCGAACCGGGATGTGGAATCGCGGAGAGTCGGGAACCCCCCCGTTGCCCCGAACAGGGTGTGACCTTCCGGATCGACGATCCGGCACAGGATTCCTCTCCGCTGGAGGTCCCCGAGGTACCCGTCGACGTCCGCGAGGGAAATCGTCCCGATGACGTAGCGTTGTTCCTGCCTCGATCCGCCGGCGACGAGGAACCCGAGCGGGAGAACGTGCCCGCGGTTCGGAAGATCCCGGGGCGTTCCCATGAAGACCGGAAGCGACTCCCCCGTCCCGGATCGGATTCGCTGGAAGGTCCATTCGGCGGGCAGATCGCCGACGACGGTCAGCGCGTCGGCGTCCCCTTTGGCCGGCACGTTCCCCCCGACCCTCCTCCCCCGCTCCACTGCGGAGGTGAACCGGAGGATCTTTTCCCACAGGAGGGCGCTGATCTTCGAAGAGGCGAGCGCGCTTTCGGCCGCGACCAGGTCCTTCGAAAGGTCCGCCCGCAAGGCGCCGATGAGGCCGATCCCGCACACCAGGTTCGCGAGGAGGATAGCGAGCAGGAAAAGATCGCCCGGTCGGGTACGCTTTCCTTCCGTTTTCACCATGACGAATAGTTTACAGGAAACGGTGCGAAAGAAGGGAGCGTATACGCTCCGGCAGGCCGCGAGCCGCCTCCATCCCGTTGGCGAGCCACTCCCGGTAAAAAACGGACAGGCCGGAAAATCCGTCATGGGTCCCCGGTGCCGCCAGGATCGGCGTCCACAGCATCAGCAGGAGCAGAACGATCGCCAGGGAGAAGATCCGGCCGCTGCGCCGCACGTCCGGCTGCCCGTCGATGAACCCCTCCGCGGAAAAACCGAGGTGCATCGCGAACAGGAACGCCGCCGCGCCGAGATAGATCTCCCTTGCGTAGGGGGTTCCCCCCGCGACCAGCGTTACGGGAAGGAGCGCGACGACGTTGTAGAGCGGCACCGCGTACGGGGCGAGGTCGATCGCCACGTTCGTCCGGTCGATCACGACCTTTCCC
>CAZKMH010000465.1:0-157 GCA_964553395.1 uncultured Rikenellaceae bacterium
AGCGCCGATGGTACTGCGAATGTGGGAGAGTAGGTGGTCGCCGACTTTAAAAAAGCCCTTCAGGAAACTGAGGGGCTTATTTTTTTGGAATTAAGAATGAATTAAGAACGAAGAACATTCGAAGTAAGAATGCAGAAGTGGTTTTCAGTTCTTAGTT
>CAZKMH010000465.1:257-3539 GCA_964553395.1 uncultured Rikenellaceae bacterium
TTCGTTTGTTCTTCATTCTTCCTTCAAAATATGTGCAACCTCCATATAGGAACAAACAAGAAAGAAGTAAAAATGAAGTAAGAACGAAGAACATTCGAAGTAAGAATGCAGAAGTGGTTTTCAGTTCTTAGTTCACTGTTCGTTTGTTCTTCATTCTTCCTTCAAAATATGTGCAACCTCCATATAGGAACAAGAAGGGGCTAATTCTTGTATGTAAGGTATCTCCCTGGTTACCTGTGGATTAGGCCCCCTTTAGGGGGCAGGCCCTGACGTTTACAGTCAGGGCCGAGGGTGTGCAGACGAAATCCAATTATAATTTCTAATAGAACTTGTACCTCTGGTCTACAATATTGGCTCCCTTGCGAAGTGCTTCATAGGCTTCATAGGCTCCTCTCATCTGGAAAGATGATGTAAGATTTTCCTGAACCTGCTTAACATCCTGCCCTTCAGAGGTTGCGAGACTGTTTACAAAGAACATGTAAACACCATTATTGCCTTTCACCGGACCATCGACAACACCCTGTTTTGCCGCTGAAGCCGCAGCAACCAGGGCCGGCTCAGTGCCTACACCAGGCACAGTGTACGACCTGAAGTTAATGTCAGTAGCCTCCTGAACATTAAGGCCCATGGTATTTGCTATATCATTAAGGGTTTTCCCTTCCAGGTTATTACCTGTAAATTCAGCTGAGAGGACATCTGCTTTCTTGTCTTTGAGCAGGGTAAACCGGATATCATTTTCGACAGCCTCCAGGGGGGCAATGCCCTCTTCCTGGATCCTGGTGCAGAATGCTACAACATACTTGTCACTTATCTCAAAAACTGCCTGCTGGTTGTTGTCAAGAATTATTTCACCTTCATTTGCTGAGAAAAGTGAGATAACAAGACTGCGTGGATTTTCAAGACCGGGAAGGGTTTTCTGCTGGGGAGCAACATCATTTGCAATCCTTTTGTTCAAACCCTGTGCGGCAACGGTATTGTTGAATTTCTCAAGTGTATTATTGTTACCGGCAAACTGGCTTGCCTCATTGTAGATCCTCTGATTCGTTGCTGAACCTGGAATGATCTTCCTGTCAACAATTCCGATATTATATTTCCGGGTCACCTTTGATCTGTCCAGTATTTCTATTATATGAGTGCCGAAATTTGTTTCAACCGTGACGATCTGACCTTTTTTTCCCGTGAAGCAGGCATCATTGAAAGCTGTTACCATCATTCCTTCCTGGAACCATCCGAGGTCGCCACCGAGTTGTGCGGATCCCTGGTCATCTGATGCCGTCAAAGCGAGAGCTTCAAATGGTGAGCCCGACCTGATCAGCCTGATCAGACTGTCAGCTGCTGCTTTTGTCTGTTCCTGATTCCTTGCCTGATTGGGTGTCAGAAGTATGTGCCTTGCATGTACTGAGTCGGGTCTGTCGGCAACATCAATCAGTCTGGCGATCTTCAATGATCCATCTTCCTCATACGGACCGAATACCTCACTTTTATTCTCTGCCTTCATGAATTCTTTCAGATTCTCCGGGATACTTCCCAGTGGAAGATACAATCCGGAATGCCGTGTATCGGCAGAAAGATTTATAAATTGTACCGGATCTGCAGAAGCGGCAAACTCACTTTTTACATTGTTTATCCACTCTTCAGTCTGTTTGATGTCCTCTTCGGAAGGAACAATATCAAAAGTGACATATTCAATATTTCTAAGAGCGGTTCTTTTGAACCTTTCCTTGTTTTTTGAATAGTAGGCTTCAATATCACTTGCCGAAATTGTAACTGCTGAATCGGGAATCGAAGCATAATTTTTAAGTATAAAACTGAAATCGACAGTGGTGCCGGAAAGTAACTTGTCGAATTCAGCCTGCTTTGTGGTTACGTATAAACCTTTAGAAACAAGATTGTTATACTTGGTGCTATTCCTGTCATTTACAATTTCGTCCTCGAAGAAGAGCCAGTAGTTTTTTGCAGTCTGGTCCAGCTCGATCTGTTTCAGGAAATTTACAAGGAATGATTTATTAAAAACTCCTGTTGACCGGTCAGTGAATAATTGTTGAACTATCGGATGCGGATTGTTACCCAGTACCAGCTCATCAACCTCTTCGGTGCTTACACCGATCCCGAGCTTATTGTACTGCTTATCCTGGATCATTTCCCTTACCATCTGCTGCCATACCTGCTCCCTTATCGATTCGGAAGTAGCCTCATCGATATTTGAATTTCCAGATAGTTTGTAAATCTCAATCGTGCTCTGCACTCTCTCTTCATATTCCTGGTAAGAAACATATTTCCCGGCAATCTCACCGATCTTGTATGCTTTTCTGGCCTGTACCCTCTGTCCTCTGCCGCCACCGAAAAAATCACTTACAACAAACAGGAAAAGCGAAAGTCCGATTAACCCTGCAACAAATACACCTGCTTTTTCTCTTAAGAATTGAATAGCTGACATTATGTGCTGTTTATAAATTAATAGAAATGAACCTTTTTCGAATTCAGGCGACAAATATAATAAATTCCATGAATAAAACAGGATATGGTTGTACTCTGACCCCAATAACAATAAATTGTAATCTCCTTCCCTTTTGGGGAATGACCTTTACCTGTCCGTAATGGAATGGATTAAAATCAGGCATAACTAAACAAAGAGATGCTTTAAGGTGTCAATTATATGGGTTATCTGTTTTTTAACAATATGTAAAACGGGGTCATTTAACAAAAAAGTGAAATAATTTCTAGAAAATGTATAAGATACAAGGGGTATTATTGTAAAAAAAGTAATAAAAACGAAAAAAAACAGTAAAAACAGAGGGGTATATTGAAAAAAGTATAAATTTGTAAAAATTTAACCTGATAAATATGGCAGAATTAAGATTCAGTGCACTTAAAGAGGTTTTCAAGAGAGAGCCCGTTGTAACCGTACCTCCTTCAAAGGATGTTTCAAAGTACTTTGGTACAAATGTGTTTGATCTCCATAAAATGGAGCACTACCTTTCAAAAGAGGCCTTTAAAGTAATAAAAAGAGCTATAAATGAAGGGAAATCCCTTACAAGGCAGGAAGCCGAGCAGGTTGCTATCGGCCTTAAAGCATGGGCAATAGAGAAGGGCGCCACGCATTTCACCCACTGGTTTCATCCGCTTACAGACGGTACCGCTGAGAAGCATGACGGTTTTCTGGAAATGGGTGATAACGGACATATGGTTGAAAATTTTTCAGGTGCAGTGCTGGTGCAGTCAGAGCCCGATGCATCAAGCTTTCCGAGCGGTGGAATAAGAAACACTTTTGAAGCCAGAGGT
>CAZKMH010000466.1:0-3536 GCA_964553395.1 uncultured Rikenellaceae bacterium
TCGCCAGTTCGTTTACTTCTTTTACAGACAGGTTAACCAGTTCTTCTGCAAATTTTTTGAGATCTGCCATTTTTATTGGATTTAAATTAGATTATAGTTTAATTATTATTCTTTTTTTGATAGTGTTTCAAGAACACCATGAATTTTAGTTCCACCTGATTGCAAGGCTGATATAACGTTTTTAGCAGGTGACTGAAGAAGGAGAATTATATCGCCTATCAGTTCCTGTTTAGTTTTAATGGAGACAAGTGCCTCGAGCATATTATCGCCGAGATAAATTGACTCCTGAACGTATGCACCTTTCAGAACAGGTTTATCATGTTTCTTCCGGAACTCCTTTATAAGTTTTGCAGGGCTGTTCCCGGTATTGGCAAACATAATGGACGTAGTACCTTTCAGAACCGGATAGAGTTCTTCAAAGTTCAGGCCAGACTGTTCAAATGCTCTTTTAAGAAGAGTGTTCTTGACAACAATAAGCATGATGTCGTTTTTAAAGCACATTCTTCTGAGGTCACTTGTAACAGCGGCGTTCAGTTCAGCAGTATCAGTCAGATAAAAGTGGTTGTATTCTTTTAATCTCTCAGCAAGGCTGTCTATGATAGTGTTTTTTTCTTCCCGTCTCATAATTTCTTTCCGAATTTTAATATAACTCTTTATTCATCAAGACCTTTTGGATCTATCTTAATTCCCGGGCTCATTGTGCTTGAAAGGAACAGGCTACGTATGTAGGTTCCTTTTGCGGAAGCCGGTTTAAGCTTATTTACCATTGAGATGAACTCTCTGGCATTTTCGGCGATCTTTTGAGGTTCAAATGAGACCTTGGCAACAGAGGCATGAATGATTCCGCTTTTATCAACTTTGAAATCAATCTTCCCCTGCTTCACTTCCTTAACAGCCTTACCAATATCCATTGTGACGGTTCCACTCTTAGGATTGGGCATCAGTCCGCGTGGACCGAGTATCCTACCTAACTGACCCACCTTTCCCATAACGGATGGCATGGTTATTATCACATCCACATCAGTCCACCCTCCTTTGATCTTTTCGACATAATCGTCAAGACCAATAAAGTCGGCTCCGGATTCTTTTGCTTCATTCTGTTTGTCGGGGGTGCAGAGAACAAGAACGCGCGTCTCTTTACCTGTCCCGTGAGGAAGTGAAACAACACCACGAACCATCTGGTTGGATTTTCTTGGATCAATACCTAACCTTACATCCAGATCGACGGAAGCATCAAATTTTGTTTTCGTCAATTCCTTGACAAGTACAGATGCTTCTTTCAACGTATAGAGCTTTTCCTTTTCAATATTTGCGAGGGCAAGCTTACGGTTTTTGGTAAGTTTAGTCATTTTTCGTTTAGTTAAATATTTCCAGGGGTGTCACCTTTAATAGTGATCCCCATACTTCTGGCGGTACCGGCCACCATCTTCATGGCAGACTCGACTGTAAAACAGTTCAGGTCTTCCATTTTATCTTCTGCAATCGTCTTGACCTGGTCCCATGTAACCTGTGCTACTTTATCTCTGTTAGGTTCTTTTGAACCTTTCTTCGATTTAGCAATTTCCAAAAGCTGAACAGCAACCGGGGGTGTTTTTGTTATAAAATCGAATGATTTATCAACATATACTGTTATCACTACCGGTATCACTTTTCCAGCTTTGTCCTGGGTCCTGGCGTTGAATTGCTTACAGAAGTCCATAATATTCACGCCTTTCGAGCCTAACGCAGGCCCGACAGGTGGTGATGGATTGGCTCCTCCGCCTCGAATCTGTAACTTGATAAGTCCAGCAACTTCTTTTGCCTTAATTTTAAATTTTCGTTTTTATTTCGACAGTATGACTGCTATTCAGGAAGCTTTATAATAAATAGCTGCCAATATCTTTAATTCTCCTTTTCAACTTGCATAAAACTAAGCTCAAGAGGTGTTTTTCGTCCAAATATCTTCACCATAACCTTAAGCTTTTTCTTCTCGTCATTCACCTCTTCGATTATGCCGGTAAAACTGTTAAAGGGACCATCGATCACCTTCACCGACTCACCAACAAAGAAAGGAACGTTCAATTCCTCGTCACTTGCATTCAGCTCGTCCACTTTACCCAGGATCCTGTTTATTTCAGCTTTTCTGAGTGGAACAGGTTCACCATCATGGGATCCGAGGAATCCGATCACGTTTGGTACATTTCTCAGCAGATGGGGTATTTCACCGACGAGGACAGCTTCAACAAGCACATAGCCCGGGAAAAATGTTCTCTCCTTGCTGATTTTTTTGCCCGATCTGATCTGGTAAACCTTTTCGGTTGGGATAAGTACCTGTGAGACAAACTCTTCAAGCTTAAGTCGTGCCACTTCGCTGTCGATATACTCTTTCACTTTCTTCTCCTTCCCTCCAATTGCCCGAAGCACATACCACTTCTTTATATTCTCACTCATCGGAAGAGTTCTTATTTTTAAATGAACAAACTGTAAATGAATTCCATTATCCTGCTGAAGGCAAAATCCATCGCAGAAACAATCAGAGCAAATATCAGTGCAGCGACCATAACCAGCACAGCGCTGTTCTGAAGCTCACTCCATGTCGGCCATGTTACCTTATGAACAAGTTCTGTGAATGATTCCTGAAAGTATCCTTTTATATTCATAGTATTGAATTTTAGCACGGGAGGAGAGACTCGAACTCCCGACACCTGGTTTTGGAGACCAGTGCTCTACCAACTGAGCTACACCCGTGTTTCTCCTGGTGGTTGCAGGATCAAGTTTTACCATGACCCGGCAACCTGATATCCAAACCTCCTATTCAAGAATTTCTGTTACTGCACCGGCTCCAACTGTTCTGCCGCCTTCACGTATTGCGAAACGAAGTCCGACGTTAATAGCAACAGGATAGATAAGGTCAACTGTTATTGTGACGTTATCACCGGGCATTACCATTTCTGTACCTTCAGGAAGAGTTATCTCCCCGGTTATATCAAGAGTTCTGATATAAAACTGAGGACGGTATTTATTATGGAATGGCGTATGACGTCCGCCTTCTTCTTTCTTCAGTACATATATTTCAGCCTTGATCTTGGTGTGAGGGGTTATGGAACCCGGTTTTGCGAGAACCATTCCTCTTTTAATCTCTTTCTTATCAACACCACGAAGGAGAAGTCCGACGTTATCACCGGCTTCACCCCTGTCGAGGATCTTACGGAACATTTCAACACCTGTGCAGACAGTTTTGCGTTTTTCAGCACCAAGTCCGATCATTTCAAGTTCATCACCTGTAAGTACAACTCCGGTTTCAATACGGCCGGTGGCAACAGTACCGCGTCCTGTAATTGAGAAAACGTCCTCAACGGGCATCAGAAATGGCTTCTGATTTTCGCGGGGAGGTACCGGGATATAAGAGTCAACTGCATCCATGAGTTCCATTACTTTTTCTTCCCATTTAGCTTCACCGTGCATTGCACCGAGAGCTGAACCGCGGATAACCGGAGCATTGTCGCCGTCGAACTTATAGAAATTCAGCAGGTCGCGTACTTCCATTTCAACCAGGT
>CAZKMH010000467.1:0-3523 GCA_964553395.1 uncultured Rikenellaceae bacterium
GGTTCTTCCGGGACTCCTTCAGCGATGCCTGTCAGCCAATCAGCAAATTCTTCCATCCGATAAATTTTTCATTGTGCATTTTGAACGCATAAATCCTGTGGTTGAAAGATATTCGACAAACTTCAGCAATGCAACAGCCGATTTCTTTAATGATGGTTTTGAAATAACGAAACCATCAGGATTCACGAACTACGGTCTGCATACGAAACACCCCTATGAAAGTCCGGAAGAGACAGGCGACAGCATCGGATATACCGCCATGCTGAGAACTCCTTTTAAGTTTGATGCAGATGGAATGATAATTAGTTTTCTTGAGGTGGTTCTCGTTGAACCCGGTGAAGATGGTTCGGTTTTCAGTACGCCTGAATTCTATGATTACGTTGTGGTTGAAGGATCTGCGAACTTCGGCAAATCATGGTTCCCACTTGCTGATGGTTATGATTCAAGATACCTGGATTCATGGGTGACAGCATATAACAGTGCCATAAACGGGAACAATTCAATTTACGTGGGAACCGGGTCGATGCTTAACAGACACTCAATATTCCCGAAAGTTTCTTCAGGTTTAAAGGCCGGCGACACCCTGATGGTAAGATTCAGACTCTTTTCCGATCCCTATGCAAATGGTTGGGGATGGGGAATTGAGGACTTGAATATCGGTCCGATGATAGATAATATTGAGAACCCCGTTTATGAGAAAATGGTTGTTTATCCGAACCCGGGAAGCGGACTTATTAACATCCGGCGGGACGAAGGATCAGACCTGAAACCTGTAAAATTCAGTATCTATAATTCAACCGGGACCTGCCTGCAAAATGGTTTGACTGACGGAGGCGAAGAAATTACTTTAGATATAACAACGTACCCTTCAGGAATCTATTTCATAGTCCTGTATAATGAGCACGGTAACCGCATTGCCAGATACAGCCTGATCAGATAGGGATCAGGATATGAAATTCCAAATCCATTTTCGGAAAAATAGATTAATTTTGCGTGTTATTTCTAAATCATTGTAAGATATTGGCAAATGAGCATAATTAATAATGTACTTGGTCTCTTCCTTGGGAATAAGTATGAGAGGGATATGAAGGAGATAAGTCCTTATGTTGAAAAGATCCGGATCGAATTCGAAAAGCTTAAGGATTTGTCTAATGATCAGCTTAGAGACAAAACTGTTATTATAAAAAACCGGATTCTGGAATATGTCAGGGAAGATGAAGAAGAGATCAGGTTGCTGAAGGAAAAGGCAGATGCCGAAGAGGATGTTTACAGGAAAGAGGAGTTTTACAACGAAATAGATAAAATAGAAAAGAGGATCACCGAAAAACTCGAAGAAGTCCTTGATGAATCTGTTCCGGAAGCTTTTGCGGTTGTAAAAGAAACAGCCAGGCGATTTAAGGAAAACAGTGTGCTCGAAGTTACGGCCAGGCAATACGACAAGGATCTGGCTGCAACAAGAGAAAGCATTATCATAAAGGGTGACAAGGCATTCTGGAATAATCACTGGATTGCCGGGGGGAATGAGATTGTCTGGGATATGGTGCACTACGATGTTCAACTTATAGGTGGTGTAGCCCTGCATAAAGGTAAGATCGCAGAGATGGGCACCGGAGAAGGAAAGACTGTTGTTGCAACACTTCCGGTATTCCTGAATGCCCTTGCCGTCAGGGGAGTGCATATTGTTACGGTTAACGACTATCTTTCAAAGCGAGACTCGGAATGGATGGGACCCATCTATGAGTTTCACGGACTTACAGTCGACTGTATCGACAAACATCAGCCAAACTCTGCCGACAGACGCAAAGCATATAATGCCGATATAACTTTCGGAACCAACAACGAATTCGGATTTGATTACCTGAGAGATAACATGGCAATCAATCCGGAAGATCTTGTTCAGCGGAAACACCATTATGCCATTGTAGATGAGGTAGATTCAGTGCTTATCGACGATGCGAGAACCCCACTTATAATTTCGGGTCCGACAGCCAAAAGCGATACACAGCAGTTTGATGAGCTTAAACCAAAAATCGAAAAACTTGTTACTGCTCAGAAAAAGCTTGTTACACAGATACTTGCAGACTCAAAAAAACTTATTGCCGAAGGAAAGGAAGAGGAAGGGGGACTGTTTCTGCTCCGGGCATTCAAAGGCCTGCCAAAGAATAATGCTCTTATAAAGTATCTGAGTGAAGAAGGTAACAAAACCCTTCTTCAGAAGACCGAGAATTTCTACATGCAGAACAACAGCAAGGAAATGCCCAAGGTGACCGATGAGCTTTATTTCGTAATTGATGAAAAACAAAATTCAATCGAACTTACTGAAAAAGGCATTGACCTTATTTCAACATCGGTTGAAGATGCCAGTTTTTTTATTCTGCCCGATGTGGGCTCAAAGATTGCTGACCTCGAGAAAGCAGAACTTGGCGATCGCGAAAAACTCAAAAAGAAAGATGAGCTTCTGCAGGATTATTCGGTTAAATCGGAGAGAGTCCACACAATGACGCAGCTCCTGAAAGCCTGGACACTTTTTGACAGGGATACTGAATATGTTGTAATGGATAACAAGGTGAAGATCGTCGATGAGCAGACAGGTCGTATCCTTGAGGGTAGAAGGTACTCCGACGGTCTTCATCAGGCTATCGAGGCAAAGGAAAATGTTAAAGTCGAAGCTGCAACCCAGACCTATGCAACGATCACCCTTCAGAACTACTTCAGGATGTATCATAAGCTTGCGGGTATGACCGGTACCGCCGAAACAGAAGCAGGTGAGTTCTGGAACATATATAAGCTTGATGTCGTCGTCATACCGACTAACAAACCTGTTATCAGGTTTGACCGGGAAGATCTTGTCTATAAGACTAAAAGAGAGAAGTATAATGCAGTAATCGATGAGATCTCTGATCTTTACAGCAAAGGACGGCCGGTGCTGGTGGGTACTACTTCGGTGGAGATATCCGAACTACTGAGCAGGATGCTTAAAATGAAAGGACTTAAGCATAATGTTTTGAATGCAAAACTTCACCAGAGAGAAGCAGAGATAGTTGCTGAAGCAGGAAAAACAGGAACCATTACCATTGCGACAAATATGGCAGGTCGCGGAACTGACATTAAGCTTACCGAAGAGGTGAGGAAAGCCGGGGGACTTGCAATTATCGGCACTGAGAGGCACGAATCACGAAGAGTTGACCGGCAGCTCAGAGGACGTTCCGGAAGACAGGGAGATCCGGGGTCATCGCAGTTTTTTGTTTCGCTCGAGGATGAACTTATGAGGTTATTCGGTTCTGAACGAATTGCCGGGATCATGGATAAGCTCGGACTGAAGGAGGGTGAAATGATTCAACACCCGATGATCTCAAAATCGATAGAGAGGGCACAGAAGAAAGTGGAAGAGAACAACTTTGGTATTCGTAAAAGACTGCTTGAATATGATGATGTGATGAACTCGCAGAGGGAGGTCATTTATAAAAAGAGAAGACATGCTCTTCTGGGTGAACGGCTGAGTGTTGATATAGCAAATTCAATG
>CAZKMH010000468.1:0-3507 GCA_964553395.1 uncultured Rikenellaceae bacterium
TGTGACCCTTTGTGGTTAAATTCTTTTTACCACAAAGTCACACAAAGGATTACACAAAGTATGCACAAAGTACTTGAATTTTAAAAGTTAACATGAAAAAAATAAAATATTTATTATTTGGGATTCCACTTGTACTCATGACAAGTTGCATATGGATGTTTTATGACAACTTCCAGATATTCGATGATGAGTTTAAAAATAACAGAAAAGTTATTGCACGTATAGATTTGATCCCTCAGGAAAGAAGAACTGAAATTAATTCAGCTCACGTCATTTTTGAGAGAGAAATTTCCGACAAGCAAGACAATGTAAAAGCGTTTTTCGTTATCGCTCGATCATCTACGAGCTTTAAAATTGAAAATTCAGGATATCTGAAATCAGACAATCAATCATTTGAAATAAACATTATCAACCCGGTATCTGAGTATAAATCCACAAATGAAACTTCTGTTGAAACATACACAAAGACTGATAGCACAGGAGTAAAAACCGGACAAACTACTGATATTGATGAACGTATCTGGATTGATGACAAATTTATGTTCAGCTTAACGCCAGAAATGATATCAATAATAAAAAAAGCAGACGAATTCAAAGTTAGATTCTATTTTGGTCCAATTCCGGCAACTTTTAGATTCAAAGGATCGAAAATTAAGCCAATTCATAAAATGCTGAACCAGTAGGCCAAATTTATTTGATTTCGTTTCTACCGCTCATTTATGGTATAATTCTTGTAACTTTGTACCTGTTAAACTGGTCCGCTTATGAAAAGGATCACCCTGATTATTTTCTTCCTTTATTCTCTGATCAACTCCTGCACCAAAGAGCAGATTAAAACTGATCCTGATAATCTGTTAATTGGGATCCGGGTCTTCTATGAATATAAAGATGATGTCAGCATATTTTTAAGAGATCACGAGTTCATCGATAATAATTGCCTCAAATTTAACTCAGACGGTACTTTAATTGAGAGAAAAAACTCCGGATGGTGTGGAACTCCTCCAATATAATATTGATATCGGGAATTGCGGTACTTATAACTTTATCTACGGTTTCATGCAGATCCGAAAAGATCATTACAGAGACTGAAGATCTTACCCGGTATGTTGATCCGCTTATAGGGACAGCCCATTGCCGATGGTTTCATTTTGCTCCCGGGGCGAATCCCTTTGGTATGGCAAAACCCGGTCCGTCAACTGATGGTCATCTCGGTAATTTAAGCGGATGGGAAGCTGTCGGTTACGACTTCAGACATAATTCAATTGAAGGATTTCCGAATTTCCACGAATTCCAGGTGGGAGGGGTTGTATTCATGCCCACAAACGGCGAGTTAATAACAATTCCCGGGGCCACAGATTTCTCTGATAAAGGATACCGTTCGTTATTTGATAAACAGGATGAGATTCTCACTCCCGGATATTACTCTGTGATTCTTAAAGACTATGGTATCAGGGCTGAGCTGACGTCCACAAACAGAGTTAGTTTTCATCGTTATACATTTCCTGCCAGTAAGCAATCTCATATCATCTTTGACATAGGGAATAAGCAGGGTGAAAGCGGGGAAGTAAAAAATGCCCGCGTATACTTAACTGCTGATGGACGGATTGAAGGATTTGTTGAAACTGAACCGGAATATGTAAAAAAATATCAGACAGGTTCAAGTGTAAAAATGTTTTTCTCTGCTTTACCTGACAAGAAGCCAGATACGTATGGTATATTTCATGGGTCCAAAGTTGAACCGGGAAAAAAGGACTCAGGGAGGACCGGAGCTGGATTGTATCTGACTTATACTACCCGCGAAAATGAAAGTATCACCATAAAAGCCGGATTGTCATATACTTCGGTTGAGCATGCACGGTTGAATCTTGAGACTGAAGCTGGTGAACTGGATTTTGACAAGGCCAGAAAACAAGCCCATGACAACTGGAATGCATATCTGGGAAGAATTCATGTTGAAGGGAGTAATTATGAGGACAAAGTCAAGTTCTATACCGGACTCTACCATGCCTTATTAGGGCGTGGACTGGCGAGTGATGTAAACGGTGCATATCCCAGGCATGATGGAACTACCGGCATGATACCTTCAGGTGCCGGTAATAAACCGGAATTTAATTTTTACAATACCGATGCTATCTGGGGCGGACAGTGGAATCTTATTCAGCTGTGGGCATTAGCTTACCCGGAATATACACTGGATTTTGTTAAAACGCATCTCCTGGTATATAAGGATGCAGGATGGCTGGGTGATGGACTTGCATGCAGCAGGTTTGTTTCCGGCGTGGGAACTAACCAGGTACCCCTGGCCATCGTTAGCGCATATCTTTGCGGCATAAGGGATTTTGATGTTGACAAAGCTTATGAAGCATCTCTGAAGAATGAAATAACATCGGAAAACAGGATTATCGGTGCCGGGAAAATGGATGTAGGCAAATTTGTAAAGTATGGTTATGTTCCCTATGTGATCACAGGAGAAGGGCCTGATGAGCTCTGGAAGTTTGCCTGCTCACATACCCTTGAGTATTCATTTACTTCATATGCTGTTGCCCAGCTTGCAAAAGTTCTGGGGAAAGACCAGGACTATAATATGCTGATGGATTTATCAAAAGGCTGGGAAAAAATCTATAATCCTCAAAGAAAAATGATCTGGCCAAGGCTTGAGAATGGTGAGTTTTATGAAGAATTTGATGCTACGGTCCCGCATGACGGATTCCAGGAAGGCAATGCATTTCAGTATTCATTTTATGTGCCACATGACCCGGAGGGTATTGTGGATAAGATAGGCAAAGACGAATTCAACTCCCGGCTCGACAGTACTTTTCTGATCTCCCGGAAAGATCTTTTCGGAGGGGGAACGGAGATACACGCATTTGCGGGAATCACAAAGCCATATAATCATGGTAATCAGCCATGTCTGCACACCTCATGGCTCTTTAATCATTCAGGGGAACCTTCGAAAACTCAGAAATGGGTAAGAGCCATTCTGAATGATTTTTACGGCACGGAGGGAATTCACGGTTATGGCTTCGGTCAGGATGAAGACCAGGGCCAGCTTGGTGCCTGGTATGTTATGGCATCAATGGGACTGTTTGATGTTAAGGGTCTTACAGACGCAGAGCCGCGTTTCGGGATCGGGAGTCCTCTTTTTGACAGGATCATCATTAACCTGAGCAGTAAGTATTATTCAGGAGAACAATTTGTTATTGAAACCGAGAATAATAGTCCTGAAAATGTTTATATTCAATCCATTTCCGTAAATGGGCAGGAACTCCGGTCAACATTTATACCGTTCACGGAAGTTGTAAAGGGAGGGTTGATGGTAGTAAGGCTTGGTAATACCGCATTATAGCCTTGGATATTCAAAAACAGTGGCCTCAACTTCAAATTTTATAGAGATCAAAGCAGATCCGGATAATTTTATTTCTAATTGAATTGTAAATGATATGTAATATGAAGGCGCATTTATGAAATATGTCACATTGCTCATATATATTAACCACATACATAGAT
>CAZKMH010000469.1:0-1118 GCA_964553395.1 uncultured Rikenellaceae bacterium
CGGGAGAGAAGGGGGTTAGAGGATTCTCGTTCAATAAAAGCCTCTCACTCCCTGGGAGGGGTTGGGGAGAGGTTAACCAACGAAGGGGAGTGAGCCTGTCCCTCCAGGCGGGAGGTTGTAGTAAGGTAAATCAGGGGTAAGAAGCCATGTTAATTGTTGTTAAATTTTACTACTTATCGGGTAAAGGGTAGCAATTTTATTTACTTTTAAATTCAATTTCCTAAACAGTCAAATAATTAAATAATGAAAACCGGGAAACTTTACGTCAGTCTCATCCTGATGGTATTCATGCCTTTATGGCTCCATTCACAGACAGAAAATGTTGACCTTACAATGATCTATAAGATCAAACAGGAAGGAAATCAAAACTCCAAAATTGAAGAACTTGCAACAGGATTAACGGATTTTGTCGGACCACGGCTGACGGGTTCTAGCGGCAGCACACGGGGTAATGAGTGGGCAAAGAAAAAAATGGAAGAATTCGGTTTTCAGAATGTGAGGATTGAAGAGGCCACTGATTTTAACCGCGGCGGCTGGGACAATCTAAAAACTTATGCTGCCATGACCGGGCCTTATTATGCAAACTTTGCCTGCAATCCTGTTGCCTGGACAGGAAGTACTGCCGGCCTTGTTAAAGGTGAAGTAATCCTGGTTGACGTAAGATCGGAAAGCGACCTGGAAAAATATAAAGGCACGCTCAGTGGAAAGATCATATTAATGCCTTCCACCAGCTCTACTTCGTATGAAATCAGTTTTCAGCCCCTTGCTTCAAGGTTAACCGACGAACAACTGCTCCAGTTATCCAAAGAGTCTGCGCCCGCCGGAGGCAGAAGGCCGGGACAGCCTTTCGATATTGCGGCTATGCTTGCCCAAAGACTGCTGAGGAATAAAATAACCGAGCTTCTGAAGAGTGAAGGAGCTGCCGTAATACTGAACAATGCAGGCACCTATAATATTCCAAGGTCAAACGGAGCAGGATATAATTCAGGAGACAAGGAACCCATTGCAGAACTAAATATCCCGATGGAAGCCCATGGCAGAATGGAACGGCTGATAAGGCAGAAAGTGCCGGTGGAAATGGAAGTGGAGATACTTAATAAATTCTTTCCAAATCCAAA
>CAZKMH010000469.1:1218-3496 GCA_964553395.1 uncultured Rikenellaceae bacterium
GTCGGACTGCCCGGATTTCAGTTCATTCAGGATGAAATTGAATATGGCCGTGGCTATCATACAGTTATGGACACCTATGAAAGACTTATACTGGCTGATCTGAGGATAAATGCCATAATCACTGCCTCACTGGCGTATCATGCAGCAATGAGGAATGAAAAATTCCCGCGGAAACCGGTCATGAACATGCCTGTCCAGGGCGGGCCGGGCGGACGGCCACCGATGCAGTAATAGGGTCTTATTTCTTTTTCTGATCCAGATCCTTCATTGAGAGCTGAATACGTTTTCTTTCCGGATCGACGGAAAGCACCTTTACCATAACATGCTGATGGAGCTTTACAACCGAAGATGGATCACTTACATATGCATTGGTCAGGTTTGAGATATGGACCAGGCCGTCCTGATGAATACCAATATCGACAAACGCTCCGAATTTTGTAACATTTGTTACAATTCCAGGTACGACCATGCCAGGTACTAGATCCTCCATTTCGTGGATATCAGCAAATGTGAATTCCTGGATCTTTGACCTTGGATCGCGTCCGGGTTTTGCAAGTTCTGCCATTATATCTGTCAGGGTTGGAAGGCCGGTCACGGGAGTAACGTATTTTTCAAGTTTGATTTCTTTTCGCTTAGTCTCATTACTCATGAGTTCCCTGACATCACATCCCAGATCCCTGGCTATTTTTTCAACCACATGATAGCTCTCCGGATGAACAGCACTACTGTCGAGAGGATTCTCTGCATTCCTTATCCGGAGGAAGCCGGCACACTGTTCGAAGGCTTTTGGTCCCATTCTTTTAACTTTCAGAAGGTCCCCGCGCGATCTGAATGGACCGTTTTCGCTCCGGTAATCGACAATATTCTGTGCCAGTTGAGGACCCAGTCCCGAAACATATGTCAACAGATGGCTGCTTGCCGTATTCACTTCAACACCAACAGCATTTACACAGCTCATAACCACATCATCGAGGGAATTCTGAAGCTTTTGCTGGTCGACATCGTGCTGGTATTGTCCCACTCCTATCGATTTTGGATCAATCTTTACGAGCTCGGCAAGCGGATCCATAAGACGGCGGCCTATTGAAACCGAGCCCCTTACAGTTACATCATAATCGGGGAACTCATCCCTTGCAACCTTTGATGCGGAATAGATTGAAGCTCCTGCTTCGCTTACAACAAACACCTGGATATCCTTTTCGAATTTGACCCACTTAATGAAATCCTCCGTTTCCCGGCTGGCAGTTCCGTTACCTATGGCGATGGCTTCAATTTTATAGGCATTCACCAGAGAGAGTAATTTTTTAATCGACATAGCTGTCTGGTTCTGAGGCGGATGCGGATAGATAGTTTCATTGTGTATCAGGTTTCCCTGTCTGTCGAGGCATACGATTTTACATCCGGTCCTGAAACCCGGATCGATTGCCAGAACATTCTTTTCACCAAGCGGAGAAGCAAGAAGAAGCTGTCGCAGGTTGTCTGCAAATACACTTATTGCCTCTGTATCGGCCTTCTCTTTCGAGATATTCCTGAATTCCGTTTCCATTGATGAAGAAAGAAGTCTCTTCCAGCTGTCTGTGATTGCATTTCCAACAAGTTTGGATGACTCGTTGCGTCCTTTGATGAACAGTGAATCAAGGATTTCCAGGGCTTTTTCCCCATCTGTTTCTATTGAAAGCTTCAGGAAACCCTCCTCTTCTCCCCTTCTCATTGCAAGCAACCGGTGCGAAGGGCATTTTTTTAAAGACTCAGACCACTCATAATAATCACTGAACTTGATTCCTTCAGACTCCTTTCCCTTGATGACCCTGGAATATATAACAGCGTCTTTTTCAAATAATTGCCTTAATCTCTTTCTTGCATTTTCATTTTCGTTTATCCATTCCGCGATGATGTCGCATGCACCTTTGACTGCTTCCGGAGCAGAAGGCACCTCATCTGTCACGAACTCTTCTGCTTTGTGGAGAGGATCCTGTTCCTGCTGCTCAAAGATAATTGTTGCAAGAGGTTCAAGTCCTTTCTCCCTGGCAACTGTTGCCCTTGTCCGCCGTTTGGGTCTGTACGGCAGATAAATATCTTCAAGCTCTGCCATTGTCAGAGCATCCTGGATTTTTTGAAGGAGCTCCGGTGTCATCTTTTCCTGCTCTTCGATGGATTTTATAACGCTATCCTTTCTGGCATCCAGGTCCTTCAGCCTTTCATATTCATCCTTTATATGAAGCAATTTTACTTCATCGAGACTGCCGGTCATCTCTTTCCTGTAACGGCTTATAAAGGG
>CAZKMH010000470.1:0-3490 GCA_964553395.1 uncultured Rikenellaceae bacterium
GAATTTCTGTACTTCCAATTACCTCTCTCGGACTCACACATGGTGTTACTTCCGAGCGTGTCTCCACAGGTATAAAAGAGCTTGATTCGATGCTTGAGAATAAAGGTTATTTCAAAGGATCAAGCATCCTGGTATCGGGTACAGCCGGTACCGGTAAATCGAGCCTTGCTGCTCACTTTGTTTCAGCTACATGTAAACGCGGAGAACGTGTTCTCTATTTTTCACTTGAGGAATCACCAGCACAGATCATTCGAAATATGAATTCCATCGGAATCGATCTTGAGCCTCTTGTAAAAAAAGGAAAACTTCTCTTCCATGCAATGCGCCCAACGTTTACCGGGCTCGAGATGCATCTTGCAACGATGCTTAAAATTGTAAAAGAATTCAATCCATCTGCTGTAATAGTAGATCCTCTTAACAGCTTTATTTCTGCTGATAATTCTGTTGAAGCCAAATCGCTTGCAATGAGGTTGATCGATCATCTCAAGTTAAAGCATATAACAGCCTTTTTTACCACACTAACCACCAGTGGTTCTTCACTCGAACATACCGATGTATTCATCTCATCACTCATTGATACCTGGCTGTTACTGCGCGACATCGAACTTGGAGGAGAGCGTAACAGAGGCCTTTATGTCTTGAAATCAAGGGGAATGGCTCATTCAAATCAGATCCGCGAGTTCCTTCTTACAAATAACGGAATCATTCTTCAGGATGTCTATGTCGGTATGGAGGGTGTCCTTACCGGATCTTCAAGGGTAGCGCAGGAGGCTAAGGATAGTTCTGAGCTATTTATTCACAAACAGCTGGTAGAACAGAAAAAGCTTCTACTGGAACGCAAACGCAAAAACCTTAAGGCTCAGATTGCATCGCTTCAAGCTGAGTTTGAAGCCGATGAGGCCGAATCGCTTAAATTAATCAGTATTGAAGAGTCCCGGATCGCCAATATTACAAAGAACCGGAAAGATATGGCCACAAGCCGAAAATCTAAAAAATAACCTTACATGAATGCTAAAAAACCTGTTTCTAAGATTGGTCCGTCAACTGGGCTAAAAGTCAACCCTCAATCAGATAAATGGATTTTAAGGCTTTATGTTGCCGGACAGACTACTAAAAGTCTCTCTGCATTTGAAAACCTTAAAAAAATCTGCGAAGAACGCTTAAAGAATAAGTATACGATTGAAGTAATAGATCTTCTTGTTAATCCCAAACTTGGTCGTGAACATCAGATCCTTGCTCTGCCAACGCTTGTACGAAAATTACCAGTACCTGTAAGAAAAATTATAGGTGATCTTTCAAATACAGAACGTGTACTGATTGGTCTGGATTTAAAGCCCCATAAATAATCTAACTCATAAATCCGAAGATGAAAAAGGCAAAAAAGGCAACATTAAACCTTAAGGAATTTGAAAATTCTGTTAAGAAACTTAAGGATGAAAAGTACGTGCTTAAATTATATGTCACCGGATTGACTCCTCAATCCATTAGGGCTATTGATAATATTAAAAAAATCTGCGAGGAGCACCTTAAAAGCAGGTATAGCCTTGAAGTAATCGATTTATACAAAAATCCGTCGCTTGCGAAGGGTGAACAGATTATTGCTGCACCTACCCTTATTAAAAAACTACCTCTGCCGCTTCGAAGGATAATTGGCGATATGTCAAATTCAGAGCGTGTTCTTGTAGGGCTTGATTTAAAAGAAGTAAAAAAATAATTTTCATGGCAAAGAAACAAGTAGATATTGTTGATGAACTGCTTAAGAAAAATGCCGAATTACAATCTCGTCTGAGTGAATCTGAGGAGGCTATAAGTGCAATCCGAAATGGCGAAGTTGATGCAATAGTTGTCTCAGGGGCGGAAGGAGAAAAAATATTTTCTCTGACATCTGCAGAAACCCCATACCGGATTATACTCGAGGAAATGGCAGAAGGCGCTGTAATTATTAAAGCAGATGGAACCATATTCTATTGTAATCAGAGATTTATTGATATTTTTTCTGACTCGTCTCATCCTGTAGTTGGTTCTAACATCTTAAGATTCGTATTGGGAAGTGAAAAACCTGCATTAAACAAGCTGATAAAAAAGGGGCTAAAAGAAAGAGTAAATGGAACAATATTTTATTCTAATGCTCAAAATAAGAGTGAATTATATCTTAACTTTTCTCTGCGTCCCTTACCACCTGAAGTTGATGGTGATATTTGTATTATAATCTCTGACATTACAAAAACCATAGAATTTCAGGATCACCTCCAGGAATTGGTCAAAAAACGCACTGAAGATCTTGAAAGGGTAAATGCTAAACTGAATATTGCTCTTGAAAGTGGTAACATCGGTATATGGGAATGGGATTTCAAAACAGATGAAGTTATTTGGGATGAAAGACTTGAAAAAATGTTTGGCCTTAATCCTGGTGAATTTGGAAAAACTTATGATGCATTTGAAAAGTTGGTAAACGAAGAAGATATTTTACATGTCCAAAAAGCAACTCGGGATGCACTGGAGAAAGACCAGCCTTATGTAACGATTTATAGGATTAAATCTCTTAACGGGAAAACAAAATATATTAGTTCCAAAGGTTTATTAAATAAAGACAGATACGGTAAACCCATAAGCTTAACTGGCGTATGTTTTGATGTCACTTCCCTTAGAGAAGGTACTGAAGAATTGGTTATTAAACTCAACGAAGATCTCCTGCGTTCAAATAAAGATCTTGCAAATTTTGCCTATGTAGCTTCACACGATCTTCAGGAACCTTTGCGAATGGTAACCAGTTTCACCCAATTACTTGAACAACAATACCAGGAAAAACTTGATGATAAAGCCTTAGAATATATACACTTTGCTGTCGATGGAGCAAACAGGATGTATGAACTTATAAATGGTTTGCTGTTATTTTCAAGAGTACAAACTAAAGGAAAAACTTTTACTCAGGTTGATTTAAATAAAACGGTTGACACTGTCAGGAAGAATCTTGGCCTCAGTTTATTGAAAAGTAATGCTTCATTAGATGTTACTGAATTACCAATAGTGTTTGCAGATGAAAGTCAAATGATTCTTCTGTTTCAAAATCTTATTGGAAACAGCATTAAGTTCAGTAATGGTACTCCAAAAATTTATATATCATCATGCTCTGATGCAGTTATTAGTACGATTTCAATTAAAGATCAAGGATTGGGAATAGAACCTCAATATTTTGATAAGATCTTTCAGATATTCCAAAGGTTAAATCCAAGAGATACGTATGAAGGAACTGGTATTGGCCTGGCAATATGTAAGAGAATTGTTGAGCGTCATGGAGGAAAGATTTGGGTTGAATCAGTATTCGGGAAAGAATCGATCTTCTATTTTACAATACCGAAAAAATAATACTGAATTTAAAGCAAGTATAGTTTCCTTCGCTTCGCTATCAGGCACATTCCTGGAGATCGAAAATGAATTCAAGATTATTTTACCAGAATTGAATTTTGAAAGATAAATTGTGCTTTTTTCA
>CAZKMH010000471.1:0-3489 GCA_964553395.1 uncultured Rikenellaceae bacterium
TTCCCGAAAGATTTATATCAGATACCTCCTTTATATAGATCTTTGATACACCCTTAAATAACGGGTGGTCAGGAAATTTTGTGCTGGCGCCCATTTCCCAGTTCCTGGCAGTAACCGGATGAAGCGTGACATGGTTAAACGTCATTCCGAATTTTGACATAAGCTGATTCATGTGAGTGAATTCACAGTTTGGCGCATCATTGGCCAGAATTGCAAGCACTCCACCTTTTTTTACCCATTTCCTGATTACCTTTATATCCTCCGGGAGTATATAATTTGGTGGTTTTGACTCGGTTGTCGTATCAGGATCAACGATGATATAAACATTGATCTTCTTCAGTACCGCTGCATCCGGTTTGCCAATAGTTGTTATCTCGGCTCCACGGCTTTTAAATATTTCTCCCCACTGGGAATAACCGCTGAATTCGGTATCGGTCCACAGGTAATGGAACGGTTGGCCGGTCTTTGCATTTGTTTCACGGTTGAACCAGTTATCGAGGCCAACAACAGGCTGGGCTATTATACCCTGAAAGGTCAGTCCGTAAATCAGCAGTAAAGTCAGCAGGTTTGGTCTTTTGATGATTCTTCTGTTTTTCATATCGCTTACATGTTTGTTATTCCAAAAATAGAAAACATATGTTATGATTCAACAGAAATATCTTTTTTTATCTTTAATGCGGTTAATCTGTTTTATAAAATAATAATCAATGAAAGTTATAATAGTCTCCGTTTTCACAGCTTTAATAAGTTTTAGCGGCATATCACAACAAAAGAACCATTCCCTCATCCGTTCAGGCGAAGTATGGCCTGATACTGAAGGGAAACATATTAATGCCCATGGAGGCGGAATATTGTTACACAAGGGAACTTACTACTGGTTCGGAGAGAGCAGACTCCCGCGCACCGAAAAAGACAAAACCGGATATGGAGTCGGATGTTATTCATCAAAGGATCTTCTTACCTGGAAAAACGAAGGACTTGCCCTGAGGGTAATAAACGACACAACAAGCCTTCTCCAGCCCGGATGCGTGATTGAACGTCCGAAAGTGATTTATAATAAAAAGACCCGGAAATTTGTTATGTGGTTCCATCATGAGCTGAAGGGTCAGGGATACCGGGCAGCAATGACTGGCATTGCTGTAAGTGACAATATAACAGGACCTTACAAATATCTGAGAAGCCTCAGACCGAATGCAAAGGTATGGCCGGTGAACTTCACAGAAGAGCAAAAGAATGCAACATTGAACGAGAGTGACCTGAAAGGAAGACCAGCAGAACGGATTAAGGCTGTAAAAGAGGGATTATATGTTCGCCGTGATTTTGCAGGCGGACAAATGGCACGCGATATGACGCTGTTTACCGACCGTGATGGAAAAGCTTACCACATTCATTCATCTGAAGAAAATATGACCCTTCATTTTTCGGAGCTTACAGATGATTATCTCGATTTTACCGGCAGGTATTACCGCGTACTCCCCGGTGAATCCAACGAAGCTCCCGCCATATTCTTTACCGGGGGGAAATATTATATGTTCTCCTCAGGAACAACCGGCTGGAAACCAAATCCTGCAAGGCTTTCAGTTTCTGACAGGATCACCGGTGAATGGAAATCGCTGGGCAATCCCTGCAGGGGAACGGAGGAAGAGAACAGGATCACATTCGGATCACAGAGCACATTTGTACTTCCGCTCCGGCAAAAGAAAAATATTTTCATCTATATGGGTGATAGATGGACGCCGGAAAACCTTGCCGACAGCAGGCACATATGGCTTCCCGTAGAAAGGGAAGGCGATGTTCCCGTAATCAGATGGTACTCTTCCTGGAATCTTGAAAAATTAAAATAAACTAAATACGGATGAAAAAACTAACCACTTTTTTAATTGCACTTTTATTAGTGTCAGTAATAACAAATCCGGTTTACGGGCAATGGAAAAAGCTTGTAAAAAAAGATCTCAGCGGCTGGGAACAGCTTAATGGCAATGCTACTTTCAAACTTGAAAAGGGTCTGGTCATCGGAACGACTGTCTCTGGTTCAGAGAACTCATTCCTATGCACAAAAGAGAAATATGGAGATTTCATTCTGGAATTTGATACATGGTTTGATCCTAAGATGAATTCCGGCGTTCAGTTCAGGAGTGAAAGCAGACCGGATTACCAGAACGGAAGGGTTCATGGGTACCAGGTCGAACTGGATCCGTCGGAGCGGGCCTGGTCGGGAGGGATCTATGATGAAGCCAGAAGAGGGTGGCTCTATACCCTCGACAAGAATCCGAAGGGGCAAAAAGCCCTGAAGGTTGGAGAGTGGAATCATTACAGGGTGGAAGCAATCGGCAATTCGATAAGGACATGGATCAATGGCATTCCCTGTGCTGATCTGGTCGATGCCATGACGCCCATAGGTTTTATAGCACTGCAGGTTCATTCAGTAGGCAAGGATGAATCGAGGGTCGGATTACAGGTGAAATGGAAGAATATAAGGATCGTAACCGAAAATCTGGATAAATATAAAACTCCCTACAATCCTGCTATTCCCCAGGTAAGTTTCCTTGACAATATCCTCACTGAAAGAGAAGTAAATGAGGGATGGAAACTTTTGTTTGACGGTAAATCTTCTGCCGGATGGATGAATGCAAGGACAAAAGCCTTTCCGGCCAGTGGATGGGAAATCAGTGACGGAACCCTAACCATCACTCCGAAAGCCAGGGTCAAGGGTGGCGGAGGGGATATAGTAACAGCTGACAAGTTCACCAATTTTGAACTCATTGTTGATTTTAAATATATTGTAAGAGCTAACAGCGGGATTAAGTATTTTGTTGACACTGAGTCAGATAACGGAAAGCGTGCTTCAATAGGTTGCGAATACCAGGTACTTGACGACAGAACGCATCCTGATGCCAAAGCCGGAGTCGGCGGGAACCGGACACTTTCAAGCCTGTATGACCTTATCGCGGCTAAGAACAAGAGAGATAACGGACCGGATAACTGGAACAGGGCAATAATAGTTGTAAACGGGAACAAGGTCCAGCACTGGCTGAACGGACAACTTACCGTGGAATATGAGAGAGGGACTGATGAATGGAGAAAGCTCGTTGCTGCCAGCAAGTTTAAAGATTTACCCGGATTCGGAGAGGTGAAGGAGGGCAGGATACTGCTACAGGACCACGGGAATTATGTATCGTTCAAGAATATAAAGATACGGGAGATAAGGTAAAGGTGCAACGGCGCAAGCCACCTTCGCTAAAGCTACGGTGGCCAAAGGGTGCAACGGCGAAACGGCACAACGGCGCAACGGCGCAACGGTTCAAAGCTGCAACGGCACTCAAAGCTCCCCTCCCTGGAGGGGCGTGGGGTGGGTAAACTATTCCGATCCTGCCAGTTTGTCAATCTCGTTATACAGAGCTTTAAAGCAGCTTACCGGGGATTTTGCATCAGGTTCCGGAGTTTTGCCGTACTACTCATCACGGAATAGTCCCGCTCCCGACCATACAG
>CAZKMH010000472.1:0-3488 GCA_964553395.1 uncultured Rikenellaceae bacterium
AGTTAGTTAGAAAATAAGCCTGATGCCAAGAAGGCAACCCCATGTACTTGAAGTGCTGATACTCCTGCTTAGAGTTGTCTTGTCTTCGAAATCCGTAATTGACGTGGCATTAAGGTTATATGTAGGCGCCGCTGAAGAAGATCCTCTTGCAACGACTGTAAGAGGACGGACATTCTCAAAGCTTGCCAGAGGATTATATGCATAGGTGCCCCAGTTATCGTTGATTATATTGCCTACATTCAGGAAGTCGACGCTGACCTGCAGGGTATAGTTGCGGTCGGTTCCGAAGTTTGTGAAGATATCCTGCAGAACTTTTGCATCAAACCTGTGTATCCAGGGCTGGACGTGGCCATATCTTTCCACATATTCACCCTTGTGTTCGCTCAGATAATCATTGCGGTTAACATATTCCCAGAATGCAACTCTTTGTTCATCCGCCGTCATTAACAGATTACCATTTCTGTCGCGGCTTTCCACGAAAGTAATTTCTGTTTCATTTGCAGGCACATACATCAGGTCAGACGATATACCATCGCCATTAAGGTCATTTGAATAGGTATAAGACCATCTGCCTGTCTGAAAGCCCTGATAAACCAGGGAAACGGTAGTTGCAAACATTTTTGCATATTCAATTCGGTATGATATATTACCGATCAGCCGATGAGGTGTAGCAAAATTGGAAAAACTCAGTTCGGGATCATTCAGGCTGCCATATGATGAATTGGAAGAGTATGCAGAAAATGCTGAAGATGCGGGGTTAGCTGTAATATCCTTAGCCATTGAGTATGTATAGGCAAACATGCCCGAAATTCCATTTCTGAAATTTTTTGTAAGCTGTGCTGTCAGAGAGTACTGGTACCCTTTATCAGTATTTGAAAGCTCCATGGCATTGCTTATCCCCGAATTTACTTTTGCGGCGGTACTTGATGACCAGTAGAGACGTGTGTCAGGCCCGGCCAAATTGCCTGCGGGTTCTGCCAGATTAATATTGACCTGTTTAATTGCATTTAAATCCTTTGAGAATATTGCTTCTGCTGTAAATATCATTCCCCACGGTAATTCAACATCAACTCCAAGGTTGGAACGCCAGATCTGTGGGAATTTAAAATTCTTACCGACCTGGGCAAGTGCTGCGTTGCCCGGTAATGATCCCGGGGTCTGGGGGAACAGAGCAGGATTGTTGGCAATCAGGTCCCTGTAATCAGGATTAAAGCCTAAACCAACAAGCCTGGAATCTCTTGTAAGCGGTGCGTTTGGATCGATTGGTGGTGTCACATCTGTGGAAACCAGTCCCCAACCTATTTCCGGAGTCTGAATCAAACCGGAATTGGTCGGTTGATTTGTAAACCATACGAAAGGAAGCAATCCGGTAAACACTCCTGATCCGCCTCTGATCTGCAGGGAACGGTCTCCCCGAACATCCCAGTTAAATCCGAATCGCGGAGACACAACAAGCTGGGAATTTGGCCATGTGCTGACATCCAACTTTTTCCCGTCAGCAAAAGTGAGAGCTGAAATAGCCGGATTATCAACCATTTCATCAAGATACATTGGTAACTCAAGACGAATTCCATATGTAAGTTTCAGTTGCGGTATTACTGCCCATTCATCTTGTCCATATATTGCTCCAAAGCCAAAAGTTGCGACAGCCCCCGGCGCAACTACTCCATTATATCCGTAGGTAATACCGAATCCGATCGGATCGGCATTGTTTATAAAGTCATCAACTGAAGCATACCTGTAGTACGATGTCCCTTCACGGATATATGAGTTGCGAAAGAACAGGCGGTCGAAAGAAATTCCACCTGTCAATGTGTGTTTATTAAGGTTAACAGTAAAGTTGTCTGTAATGCTCAGTGTTTTATTAGTCACATCATTATTAAAGCTGAAGAGTTCATAACCAAATGACATATATTGATCTCCATTCTTAAAATCGGCGTTAAACCCTGTCCAGATGTCAACGAACGGAAATAAGTCAGAATTGCTTGTACGAGTATCCTGAATAAAGGTGTATGTAGCAAGGAATTTGTTTGAGAACCTCTTTGCAAAGTTGCTATTCAATTCTCCTGTTATTGAACGTACAGAATTCTTAAATCCGTAAAATGAATTTGAAAATGCCAGCGACTGGCTACTTATACGGCCTGAGTTACGTGCGTTAGTAGGGGGTCCGCTTGTGAAATTTGTTTCCTGGTCAGATGTCCCGATTACATCATTATATCGCAGGGTGAATTTATGATCCTCATTAATATTCCAGTCAAGACGAGCCAGAAGTTTTGTGTTTTTGTTTTCAAACGGATCAAAATCCTTGTATTTACCAGGATCGTAATTATATGTTGACATCAAATAGTCTCTTACTCTGACCATGTCTGATTCAAGAGTTCTTGATATCGACAGATCAGGATTAGCTACGCCATCAGTGCTTGGTCTCCATGTAACTCCCGGTATGGATTCTTTTTCATACTCTCCGCTGATAAAAAAGAATAGTTTGTTTTTTATTATGGGACCTCCGACACGAAAGCCATAATTCTGCATATTCCTGTCTCTGGCTCCCGAGACCTCATTCCCATCAACAGTATTTCCTGTAAATGATTTAGGGCGGAAATAAGTATATACAGATGCTTTAAAATTGTTATCTCCGCTGCGGGTAACAGCATTAATACTGGCACCTGTAAATTGAGACATCCGCACATCGTAAGGAGCAACATTAACCGAGATTTCTTCAATAGCATCAAGTGATATAGGCTGGGCGTTTCCGCCGGGAAGCGGATTACTGCTTAATCCAAAGTTATTATTAAAGGCTGCCCCGTCAACTGTTATCGTATTATAACGGCCATCACGACCTCCAATTGAGTTACCCTGTGCCTGTGGAGTATATTTAGCGAAATCAGTGATACTCCGGTTAATTGTTGGAAGCGTGGTTAAATCCCGGCTGTTTACGTTTGTCTGAGTTCCTGCCCTTTCCGAACTTAAAATTGAGTTTTTGAGTCCTGCTGTTACAACAACTTCATTCAAAGATGCTGTTGTTTGTTTCAGCTGACCATCCTGTACATATGTTTCACCCAATTTTAGGTTGATGTCGGTAATTGTAACAGTTGAATACCCAACAAAGGATACATTTAAGGAATAAGGACCACCGACACGCATGTTCTGAATACGGTAATTACCTGAATTGTCTGCAATTGTACCATATGACGTTCCTGAAGGATTATGGACGGCAACAATGGTAGCTCCGGGCAAAGGTCCACCACTGCTGTCAGTAACTTTACCACTCATTGAAGATGTGGTAGCTCCCTGCCCGAAGGCAGTTTCTGCCATTAACAGAAATGCAAGCAGTGTAAAAAAATGTCTGGATTTCTTTATCATAATTATCTGGATTAAGGTAAACGGTATATTTTAGCACTAAATGTAATAGCCTGATTATGTGATCATAAGATTATAAATTTTAAGTAAAACAGAGGATATTAAATTTACATCCCTTTAGATTATCC